>NZ_JAKEDS010000002.1:900000-1181382 GCF_021462415.1 Rhodohalobacter sp. 614A | reverse complement strand
TCCAGCAGGCTTCCATCTTCTTTTTGGGTAGCCAGCAGGGCATAGTGGGAGGACAATGGGGTCAGCTCCCAGGCGTCGCCGTCGGTTTTGTCTGTTGAGCCTTCAGAGGCAAACTCCAGCCAGGCGGCGTTTTTCATGCCGTTGCCTTGCAGCTCTAAACGTACAAAGGGAGTTTGGGTTTCTTTGCCCAGGAAGCTCGTTGCTGTGCTTGTTTTGCTGAACTGGGTAAAGTTGACTATAGAGCCACTGGATGCATTCTCTACAAAGAAGCCCTGGAACGGGGCAATGCGTCCGCCGGTCAGGTCTCCTGAGCTGCCGTTCCAGGTTTCCCAGCTTCCGGAATCCTGGTTGGCTTGGTCTCCGGTATCGTCATTGGGATTCCAGACATAGATTGTAGAAAGAAGATTGTTTTTTGTAAGCTGCCCGAAGTCAATAGGTGAGGCAAACGGGTTGCCCAGCAGGGTCCATCCATTGGCGGTAGAGTTGAGCGAAGGGGAGGTTCCTGAGGCGTGCTCAGTCCCGCTCAAAGACAGTGTTTTGGGAAACGGATCCGCACTGTTGTCGTAATTGTCATCGGCGTAGACATAGACCAGCAGTCCAATTCCCGCAGTGAGGGTGGTATTCAAATCCGTTACCGAATTCCAGTCATTCACATCCTCATCCGGGGAGCTCAGATCCCATGCGTAGACGTTAGGGGTGCCAAAATCGGTATCGGCCCCGGCTGTGGCTCCCTGGGTCCAGATGGGATCCAGAACCGTACTTAGATTTACCGCCGCCGGAATGGACAGCAGCCGCCAGCCTTCGGTGCCCGTCAGGTTTACACTGACCGCATCACTGGTGGAAAAGGATTCTTCGCTTCCGTAGGCGGTGCCTTCGCTGTTGGTGGCATAGGCGCGAAAATAAATTGTGGTTCCGAAGGGAAGCAGGTCCACGGACTCGCTGAAAGAACTGACACCGGCGTCCATGGCGACTTTATAGCCACTGTTAATATCGGGGGAACTGGCCGTTCCCCATACAATCCCGCTTTCGGTAACCGTTGCCCCGCCATCGGCGGTTACTTCGCCTCCCAATGTGGCACTGGTGGTTCCCACGCCCGATTCAACAGTGGTGGTTACCGTGGGGGTGGCTATTGCAACACCTGCTGTTTCTAATTGAAAATTATCAATGGCCCATTCTTCAACAGCCGAATTGTTTGAAAAAGCCCTTAGACGAATTTGTACGGTGGAACCCGTTTCATTTATTTCTGCTGAAAATTCCGAAAATGTTTTAGTAAGGATAGCGCCATCACCAATTTTATCTCCATCGGTATCCAGTGCCAGTTGTTTATCAATTTCGTTATTTCCATAAAAAGAAAGTAACTCCTGGTAGGTTCCTTCATCAATACTGTATTCAATAATGATATAATCGGCGTGAGTAAAATTCGGGTCTATATCTAAGTTATTATTTTCCCAACCGGCACTTTCACTGTTTGCTGCAAACAAGCCCTTAAACGAAATATTACTTTTTCCTGAAATATCAATCCCTGACCATACAATGGATTGCTCGGGGTTACCGAATGGACCATCATGATCTTCTCCTGCCCAAAAATAAGTACCTTCCTTATTTAAATAAGGACCATCTGAAATGGTAGTTAAATCGATATCTGAACCATCGGTTCGCTTAAAATAAGCTGAAGTTGTGCCTCCATTGTTAGAGGGGGTACGTAGTCCACTTGAAGGGCTCGTGGGGTCTTCAAAATCATCGTTCCAGAACACATCGGAAGATGCAGATGCACCAATATTTACCTGGAAAACTAAATCCAATGTAGATTGTACCCCACCATTAAAATACATTTGTCCGTCTTCATAACTTCCTGTTGGTTGGTATAGAATGTTGGATAAGGAGGATGTTTCAAACGTATACGTATTTCCTCCCGTTAGAGAGATATTTTCACCTGAAAGATCAATGATTTGAAAGTCACTCAGGGTAGAAGACTGAGAAACGGTCGCACCGGTAACGGTCCCTAAAACGGTTCCCGATGTTCCATCTCCCTCGTAGATAGTTACATCCACCTGTTGATCAGGAGTGCCACCCCCTCCAATGATTATCTGTACATTTTGAAGTATACCCGACTCACAGGCTACAAAGCTCTGACCGCCCATACCTGTAGCTGTTTGTGTTGATCCGGTATTTGTATTTCCTTCTGTACATTGAGCGATTGCTTCCTGAATCGTCAGAGACAAAAAGAAGAGAATAAAAAAAGAGAGAAACAGGGAATATAAACCAAATGTTTTCATAGGGATGGTATTTTAGCCGTATGCCGGGTCAATCAGTTTATATTCCAGTCTCGATTGAAATAGTCATACAGTGGCTGTAGAGTGAATGTTATTTGTTAAAAAAATGGGTTATTTGATGAGAGTTAGTTTTTTAGTGAGTGAGATGCCTGAGGCTTCCAGCCGGTACATGTACACCCCGCTGGAAAGATTTGATCCATCGAAGTTAACCGAGTAAGTACCTGCGGTCTGCCGGGTATTCACCAGGGTGGTGATCTGCCGCCCGGCCATGTCAAAGATTTCCAAGCGTACCTCACTGTTTACGGGTAATTGATAATTGATCACTGTAACCGGGTTGAACGGGTTCGGGTAGTTTTGCTCCAGGGTGAATTGCCGGGGTGTTTCGGTGCCTGGGTTCTCCAACGCAGAGGAGCTGATCACAAACCGGTGCTCCCCGCTTGTTTGCTTTTGAAGTCCGGTTTGTAGTAGGGCAAACGGATCGGCCGGAGCCTTGGCGGCTTGTATGATGAGGAATTCATACCGGGTCCCTGTTTTCAGGGGAATGCTTTCGCCGGTTTGAATATCATTCAGGTACAGCGTCTGGCCGGGTGCTTCGATATCGGTAACGGTAATGGCATACGAGCCGGGCTGGGTCGCCTCAGTCATCAGCGAAATGTTCAGTTCTCCGTCCTGCGGGTAGCGGCCGATGTCAACCAGCGAGCCATTGTCTTTTTTTGTGGCCAGCATTGCGTAGTTTTCTGAGAGCGGGGTCAGTTCCCAGGCGTCGCCGTCGGTTTTGTCTGTCGAGCCTTCAGAGGCAAATTCCAGCCAGGCAGAGTTTTTCATGCCGTTGCCTTGCAGTTCTAATCGAACAAACGGAGAAGGTTGTTCGTCCTGTTTTCCCAAAAGGGTGGTAGCGGTGGACACCTTATCAGACTGGGTAAAACTAACCGATGACCCGGCCGAGGTATTCTCCACCATAAAGCCCTGGAACGGAGCAATGCGTCCGTCTGTCAGATCTCCCGAGGTGCCATTCCATGTTTTCCAACTGCCGGAAGATTGCCCGGCCTGGCCGCCATCGCCGACATCACTATTGGGATCCCATACATATGCCGTGGACGATAAATTGGCTTTCGACAGATCATCAAAATCAATGGGAGAAGCAAAGGGATTGCCCAGAACCGTCCATCCGTTGGCATTGGAGTTCATGGTTGGAGAGATACCGGAGGCATATTCGGTGCCGGTCACACTGAGGGTTTGAGGAAACTCGTTAGAGGTACCGTTGTTGTAATCATCATCGGCATACACCTGTACCAGGAATCCGTGGCCGGCGGGCGGTGTAGTATTAGTCAGGTCGGTGACCGGTACCCAGTCGGCAGAGTCATTGCCAAGAGTGTCGGTACTCCAGGTATAGACGTTGGGCGTACCGAAATCGGTATCTCCGCCATCTGTAACGCCTTGGGTCCAGATGGGATCTAAGAATGTATTCAAGGCCACATCATCGGGGATGGACAATAATCGCCAGCCTTCGGTGCCGGTCAGGTTTACATTTACAGTACCGCCGGTAGTAAAGGATTCTTCATCACCATAGCCCGTGCCTTCACTGTTGGTGGCGTAGGCGCGATAATAAATCGTGGTTCCGAAGGGAAGCAAATCTACGGACTCACTGAAAGTGCTGGTTCCCGAACTCATGGGGACCACATTGTCATTATCCACGTCCGGCTCTGTAGCCGTTCCCCATACAATGCCGCTTTCGGTTACCGAAATCCCGCCCTCGTCCGTCACTTGCCCGCCCAATGTGGCACTGGTGGCTGTGACATCAGCTTCGGGTGTGGTGGTTAAACTTGCAATCGTAGTTGAGGTTGTAAGATCGAGTTTTACAGTACTGCCAAGGTTGGGAATCAGATCCTCACTCATTATCCACACATCATAGGAAGTACCCGGGTTCAGGCCTGTTATATCTTCCGTAAAATCCTGGCTGGCGGATGTAATGTTAAAATTCCCGCTGAATGGTGCCGGACTGCCATACCGATCTGTTCCGTTTCGTATATGAACAGCGAAAGGTGCGGTGGCTCCGTTTGCCAATACCACATAGTAAGCAACACCGATTTCATCGAGCTGAACGGTAAGAGTGGTTTGAGTTCCGGTGGTACCCGATAACGACGGAGTTGAATTTTGGTATGACGGGGGTACGTTATCGTTTACCGTAATTCCGAATGATTCCTGGTAAGAGCTTGTACCATCGTCGGTTTCAATACACACATTATACGTACCGGCTGCAAGGCTGCCTGCCGTTTCAAAATCATCATTGACATTATCGACCTGGAAGCTGGCGTTGTCGGCATCTCCTCCGGTACTGCACGTGCCCGAGTCCGATGCCCCGTTCGATACTAATGAGTAGGTATGAGTATCGCTTCCATCGGCATCTGTTGTAGAAAGGCTGCCGACTACCGCTCCTGCTCCTGTAAAACTTTGGTTGATACTCGATGAACTTAATGAGATATCGGTTGGGCCGTTATTCGAAGCCTGCAAATTTGTGATAGCGATATTATCGATTTTTACCCAGTGCATAATAGTATTGTCGCTATAGCGGATGGTAACTTTTGTGATATCCTCCCACTGGGACCCACTCACATTGATCGTTGTTCCGCTGGAAGCCGCTACCGTTGAAGACGAGTTCTGAAGGCCCCCTTTGTCGGATTCAATGGTGATGGTTTTTGAGGGTGCTCCAAATCCCTGGTACACATAAATAGAGCTCAGATCAAAGGTTTCATTCCCGCCAAAATAGAAAGTGCTATATGTCTGTTGGGAGTCGCCGGTGGAGATATACACATAACCGGAATTATAATTATATAAGTCTTTGGATCCGTCATCCCCGGAAGCCACTGTAAATACATAGCTGGTTGTGGGGATCGTATAACTTTTGATATTGGCATAACCGGGGGATATGCCTCCAAGGGCCAGGGTTCCGCTGAACTGTAAGGTTCCGGTAAAATCGTTCATGGCAATAGATTCAGCCAGTGGTTTGGCCTCAATGTCACCTTTTTGAATTTCCAGGTCCCAGTTGCCGCCAAATTCGGCATTTCCGGTCAGGTCGGATGAAGCAGCCACATCCGCATGGGTATTGTTCCTGATAATTTCGAGGAACTCCTCGCCGGCCGTATCCTGTGCCAGGTCGCAGCCGTACAGAAGCAGGTCGCCGCCTTCACGGATGGCGTGATTAATCGCCGCAAAACCCGCCATGTCTTCTTCCAGTTCGCTTCGGTCAATGCGCTGCCCGCCAATATAAATGGCACCGGCTTCCGCATGAGATACAATATGAACGGCATCCAGATTGCTGTAATTAGAGAGGATCTTCATCAGCTCTACCATTCCGTCGGAACCGGCCGGCACTTCCACGATATCCACGCCGGGGCGGGACTGTTTGAAAATCACATCCGTATCCTGAACAGCTCGGTCCACAATAATCAGCTCGCGGGTTTGCTGAGCTTTTTGAATCTCAAGACTGCCGGTATGCGTGGCAATTTCCTGCGTACGATTTTTCAGCCAGTCGCTGTTTTTAATGGCTGTGGCCGACAAAGGTTTGGCATTAAGCTGAGCCACGATCTCTTTGCCCGGAGTGTACGATCCCCGCTGTATTCGGTAATAGGAATGAGCCCCGCCGGAAAGTGCCGTCATCGACAGTGCCAGCTGTGCGAAGGTTGTTCCGGCTTTTTTGATGGTATCTCGTCGTATCATGTAGTGTGATTTGGTTGAAGACTGTTATTGCTTTTGGGAGCGATGACACTTGCCGCGGAACCGGACGTATCCCGCCAGAATGCCAGGTCGCTGTATTTCTGGAAAAGGTCGGGCGGAAGGATAGTTCGCCGCGGTTTAAATTCTACTTTTCGCTGAACAGTGTGCAGGCCTTTCACGCCCAGGCTTTGATCAAATTCATCATGGGAGTACTCTACATTGTCAAAATCGTGATCGTAATAATCCCGGCCCAGAAAACGGTAGATCAGCTTCATGGTATTTTCGGGATGCTGTGCAAGCAGATCATACTCCACCAGCAGCAGTTGCTCAGAGTATTCACCGTAAAAAGCCTCTTTGAGGGCCGTCATGGCCAGTCCCGTCACGCCGCTCATCAGGCTTTCGCACCGGGAGTAGATGGTAGCCCGGTTTGCAGCCGTAAACATCTTGCTGTAATCAAACGGATTTTTGCGGTATACTTTTTCAAAACTGTCCATAATCCATGCGGGATTGCGGACTAAGCAGATCACTTTAAAATCATCATAAATTTCTGTGAGCTGATGAAGCCTGGCCGTCCAGATGCGGTTGGTATCAAAAATAACGGGCCTGGAAACATCTTCGTAATAGGCATCGATGATGGCCTTAAAAATCCGCCGCCGTTTTTCTTCATTAAAATGAGAGTAAAATTCTGAACCGGCTCCCATTTGTTCTAAAACACCGTGAATAAGCGTGGCAACGGGGCTCGTCATGCCGGCGTGGAAATCCGGGTTTTGCTGCAAAATACCGGACAAAAGGGTAGATCCCGATCGTGGCAATCCGGATATAAAATGGAATGTCGTCTGCATATTTTAGCCGTCTGCGCTCTTCAATTGCACGTGTAATGATTTAATGCCTGGTACTAATAGATCTTTCCACGAGCAACGGACGCACTACAATAATGAGTAAATCAAAGAGGAAGAATAAGGCGGCTGACACGGTAAGCTAACACACACCTGTGCAACATCTTATATACTTCGTTACTTGTTATGAGTCCCCATGTATGGATAGAAGACATAAATGTACGAAATGCGATCTAATATTTAAATTATTTAATTAATTGATTCTAATTTTTTTCGACAAGGGAGAGTAGCTTTGCAATTCGGTCGCCTTTTTGGTGTGAAAAACGGGCCTTTCAAAAATGTATGAACAGGGCTCACATGCCGGGAAAGACTCCTCTTTATATTCGTTTGATTCCCGGTTTCTACTGGCTGCCAACTGGACTGGCTTAGCATTGGGTTTCACCAAAGGTGTACCAAGGATAATACAAGGATGCTCCAAGGGAGATGAATGGCTGAAAAAGGTAACTTATCACTGATCCGGAACGGTTTTTCTTCCCGCGAATATCAACGTAAAAATGGCGGGTAAACTCCTTCTTTAATATCACATCCTCTTTTCCTATAATCCATGTGAATTAAAGAATGTAAGAATGAATCTACATACAACAACTGTTCGGCAGGGGATCAATAAGGCATATTTAAAGGTCACTATTAAACGGGCAGACCTGGATCATTTTAAAGAAGAGGCGACCGCGTACCTAAAAAGTTTGAGTCATGCCGAAGGAGAGAGCGAAGAACACCTGAAAGGGTACCTCCGGGATTTTCTGCAAAACAGTTTTTACAATAAAGAAGAACGGTTGGTAAACACCAGCAATCGGGTGGATCTGGGGATTTATTCCGGGAAAACAAAATCCTCTATCCTGGAAGTGCTCATTGAAGCGAAAAAACCGGGAAATACCCGTGAGATGATCACCCAAGAGAATGGCAACGCCAAAGCTCTTCACGAAGCACTTCTCTATTATTTTGAGGAACGGGAGGGTGGCAATGAAGACATCAAACAAGTTGTCATCACCAATTATACGGAGTTCTTTTTCTTTGATGCCCAGGAGATCGAACGGAATTTTTACTCCAAAAAGTCACTGATTAAAACCTTTCGAAACTGGAAAAATGACCAGAAAGTCTCTTCCAATACCGATTTTTTGTACGGCAAATTCAGGGAATTTATTGCGGCTTCTGATGCCAACCTGAATGGAATTTATCTGAACCTGAAGGATTACAAAGCAAAACTGGCAGCTCCGGCCTCGGAAGATGATGATAAAAAACTGATTCCGCTCTACAAGCTTTTTTCTCCGGAGCATTTGGTGAAGAAACCGTTTGCCAATGACAGCAACTCGCTCGATAAACGATTTTATAATGAATTTCTGCATATCCTTGGCCTGCAGGAAGTAAAAGAGAAGGGGAGCCGGCTCATTCAAAGACTGCCGGAAAATGAAAGAGAAAGCGGGTCGCTGATAGAAAATACTATCGAAATTTTACGGTATGACCAGCACATGAATGAGGTTCGGGATGCCCGGACTCAGTATGGCGGAGATGAAAATGATCAGCTTTTTGGTGTGGCGCTTGAGCTGGTGATTACATGGATGAACCGTATTCTCTTTTTAAAACTTATGGAAGCCCAGCTGCTTTCCTACCATAATGATGATGACAAATTTAAGTTTCTCAGTTTTAATACCATTGATGAGTATGATGAGCTAAATAAACTTTTCTTCAGGGTTCTTGCTCTTCGTAATGAGGAAAGGCCGCGATCTGTGCAAGAACAGTTTGGGCATATTCCATATTTGAATTCCTCGCTGTTTGATTCCACAAAACTCGAAAAAACCACTATCCAGATTTCCGGGCTGAATGACAAAGCGTCTCTCGGGCTTTATTCTCAAAGTATATTGAAGAAGGCAACCCGCCCTCCCGAAGGCCCATTAAATACCCTCGATTATCTCCTTCGGTTTCTCGATGCCTATAATTTCAGCGCGGAAAGTTCGGGCGGCATTCAAACTGAAGACAAAACGCTGATCAACGCTTCGGTGCTTGGACTTATTTTTGAGAAGATCAACGGTTACAAAGACGGTTCGTTTTTTACACCCGGGTTTATCACCGAGTATATGGCGCGGGAAACCTTGCGGAAAGCGGTGATTGATAAGTTTGCAGAGGCCCTCTCCCCAACCCCTCTCCCCGAGGGAAAAGGGAGTGATTTCGAGCGCGGGATGTCTTCTGAAACGCCGAGAGCAAAGCTTCCTGAGTCGCTGCTGGAAAATGCGAGATACCTTCGCAAAAACCAGACGCCGGCTGAGGAGATGCTTTGGCAATTGTTGCGGAATAAACAGATGGGGCTAAAATTCAGACGGCAGCATCCGATCAAAGAGGGTTTTGTTATCGATTTTTATTGCCATGAGGCAAAACTTGCCATAGAACTGGATGGCAGATATCATAATGAAGAAAAACAGCAGATATCCGATCAGGAGCGGGAGAAAATTTTAAAGGAAATGAACCTTCAAATCGTAAGATTTAAAAATGAGGAGGTTCAAAATAATACTGTAAACGTTCTGGAAACGATTCAGTCATATGTTTCTGATAAAACACATTCTCAAAAACTTCCCTCTCCCAGTGGGAGCGGGGTGCCCGAAGGGCGGGGAGAGGGTGAATTGGGTGAGGGCGACAAACTCACCCTCACCGACATCTCCAACCGCATCGGACGAGACATTTCCATCCGGCAAGCCAATGACATCATTAATTCCATCACCATTTGTGACCCGGCCGTGGGATCGGGACATTTTCTGGTTTCCTGCCTGAATGAGCTGATTGCGATCAAGTCGGAGTTGAAGATTTTGTGCGACCCGGAAGGCAAGCGCATTCCATACCTGGATATTGAGGTGGAAAACGATGAACTGGCTATTGAGCACGAAGGTGAACTGTTTGAGTACAAGCTGAAGCACGAATGGAAAGACGGGAAGGTAACCCGTAAACCGGCGGGAAGTGACCGCCAGCGTGTACAAATGGCGCTCTTCCACGAAAAGAAATTCCTGATCGAAAACTGTTTGTTTGGGGTGGATATCAATCCCAATTCAGTGAAAATCTGCCGGCTGCGGTTGTGGATTGAACTGCTGAAACATGCGTATTATCGCCCGGGCCCTCATTTTGACCCTCACCCTCAGGGAGAAAGAACGGGTAAAGAGATTAATACACATTCAAAAACGAATGAAAAAGATCTCCCCTCGCCCGCTGGCGGGAGAGAGGGTGGACTGGGTGAGGGTGAATACTCCGAACTGGAAGTCCTTCCCAATATTGATATCAACATAAAACCGGGGAATTCGCTGGTGAGCCGGTTTGGGCTGGATGAAGATCTCAGTTCCATCTTCAAGAAAAGCGAGCACTCGCTGGAAGATTACAAACAGGCTGTGCGCAGCTACCGCGAAACGCGTGTCCGCAATGAGAAACAGCGCCTGGAAAAACTCATTGACGACATTAAAGCCGAATACAGCGAAAGCCTGCTCAACAATAAACCCATCAACAAAAAGCTGAGTAACGCCCGCGGAAAGCTGGAGTTGATGCAGAACGAAGACCTGTTCGGAGAAGGAAAAGCCACCAAAAAAGAACTCAAAAAACAGCAGAAAAAAGTAGCCAGACTGGAAGAAGAAAAAGCCGGGGAAGAAGCCGGGGCTTTTTACCGCGAAGCCTTTGAATGGCGTTTCGAATTCCCGGAAGTGCTGGATAAAGACGGTACATTTGTTGGGTTTGATGTGGTGATTGGGAATCCGCCGTATGTGCGGCAGGAAGCGTTGGGCGATTTAAAACCCTTTTTAAAAACCCATTTTGATGTATATGCCGGAACTGCGGATTTGTATGCTTATTTCATAGAACAGGGCGTGAAATTACTTCGGGAAAACGGCTACTTCCATTATATCGTGGCGAATAAATGGATGCGGGCGAATTACGGCAAACCGTTGAGAACGTGGATGCAGCAAAGACAAATTACGGCCATCACCGATTTTGGAGACCTGCCCGTTTTTGAAGAAGCCACAACCTATCCCTGTTTGCTGGAAATCAGGAAAACCGACCATCCAACGGTGTTCAAAGCATTTGAAGTGGAAAGTTTGCCTGTAGAAAATTTTGAGGTTCTGGAAGAGGAAAATGGCTTTGAAGTAGATGCAACCAAATTGAGTGAAGAAGGCTGGTCGTTGGTGCCGATAGAAACTCAACGATTGCTTGAAAAACTCAAAGAGGCAGGAACTCCATTGGGTGAATATGTAGAAGGGAAAATATTTTATGGCATTAAAACCGGATTGAATAAAGCTTTTGTGATTGACGAGGAAACGAAAGACCGGTTGATCGCTGAAGATGCATCCAGTGCGGAATTGATAAAACCCTTTTTGGCAGGGCGGGATATTAAACGATATCAGGTCCCCGAGCCCGAAAACTATCTGATTTTTACAAGACGAGGAATTGAAATTGATAAGTACCCGGCCGTTAAAAAATATTTAGAAGGATTTAAAGAACAGCTGAAACCCCGCCCCAAGGATATTCCAGGCAGCGAATGGCCAGGAAGAAAACCGGGAAGTTATAAATGGTATGAAATTCAGGATGCAGTCGATTATTATGAAGAGTTTGAGAAGCCAAAGATTATTTATCCAAATATATGTAAGCAGCCAGAATATACCTATGACGATGAAAACAAGTATACAAACCAAAAGTGCTTTATCATCAGTTTAGATGATAAATTTCTTTTGGGTTACATGAACAGTACTCTTGTTTATTTTTTGTACGACTTAATTCTCCCCAAACTAAGAGGGGATTATTATGAGCCCAGTTATGTGTTTTTAAAAGATTTTCCAGTTCCAAAAAAATCAGAAAAACTTACCACACTCGTGGACGAAATCCTCATCACCAAAAAACAAAACCCCGAAGCCGACACCGGCAAACTGGAAGCGGAAATAGACCGGCTGGTGTATGAGTTGTATGGATTGAGTGAGGAGGAGATTGAAATCGTGGAGGGAAGTGTGGGATGAGTATCCAATCCATGATCAGCCAACGATCATCCGCTGCCTCAAATACAATCATTGTTTTGGAAATGGCTGGGTCATGCAAGCGGGTTTGGCAGAGAACCCTGCTCCCGCCAAAAGTTGTGATTATGAACCTGTCGAATGGCTGCGCTCATTAATCAAGGGAAGTAACTTGTTTTCCAAATACCGGGTCCACGACGGAGCGCAGGAATTGTAACATTCTGTTTGGGGCGTCAAACCCTGGTGTGTGAAAACAAGCCTGGTTTTGTTTCCCGTTGTTGAAATGTCGAAAATTACTGTTGTGCCGATCCATTCGTCTGTTTTTTCAACAAAGCTCAGCGTACTGTCTGTAATCAGCCAAACGATTTTTTTGCCGGGGATGACTTCCACCAGTTTTTGCCTGCTGTAATGAACGCCATCCGCGGCATGAAAGGTAAATTCATCATTCAGGTTTTTTGTATCGCCGGAAAACTTTTCGCCATAATAGCCCGTCCACCATTTGCGAACGTTTAGAATAGCTTGGAACACTTCCTGGGGAGACCGGTCGGTTATCAACGTATGTTTAAAATCTGATGTGTCCATCATTGTTTGGTTTGAATGGATTCGGGTTGTTTCAGGGTTGCAATCAAAATTTCTTTCCTTTCAAAATGGCCGAGGCAATCTGCCCGCAGTGATGCGAATTGTGGAAAAGGGTGATTGAAAAAAGTTGAATTCGGGAGAGTGTGCCAAACCAAGGCGTGTCTATTTCTTCCAGCCAGGCCTGGTCGGATGTTTCGTTCACTAACATTTTCAAAGTGGCATACCCTTGCTCAAAAAGTTTGCGGCTTGTGTCAGGATCATAGGGTTTTCCGGTGTCTGTTTGTCCAATCGTTGTGCCTTCCACGTCTGTTTCGTAGCCAAAAAACTGGCCGATCACATTCGTCGTTTCACCAATATGGCGGTAAATAAATCCGGCGGAAGCCGTTTGTTCCGTTAAACGAAAGGATGCATTTTCTGCATGGATGTCTTTTAAGACTCTAAAACAATCCATACGGCTTTGTTCTAACAATTGGAGTAAAATGTCTTTAGTCATCGGCATAGTTTTCATGTTAAAGTTATGATGGATGGTTGATTTTCAACCCGCCTAAACGGGCCGCATCGCGCTTTCACTTTTTAGTTTGATTTCAGCTTCCACTTCTCAACCAGTTGCTTATTGAAGCCGCCTTCTTTGGGATTGGGCTGTCCTGCTCCTTTGGTTATCAGGTTGTACAAACTGGTCTGAATGAAATTCGTCCAGCCGTCGCGGCATACCTGGTAACATTCATATTCGGGAACCAACCCCTGATGTGTAAATTGCACATGTGTCTGCTCAGCCTCTGTAGAAATCTCAAAGATTAGTTTTGTATCCACCCACTCGGTTTTGTCTTTCGTGAAACTAAACTCGTTCTCCAGCACATGGTACACCACCTTTTGATCTGGAATCTTCTCAATGAGTTCCAATTTGCACAGATGAACATCTTTATAGTGATAGAAAAACGGTTTATTCAGTTTATCTGTCGGACCGTCAATTTCTTCCGACCACCAGGCGCGAACATTCATGATGGCCCGGAATACTTCTGAAGGAGACTTTTTTACTGTAAAAGAAGCGGTGAAATCTGGTGCGTTCGTTTTCATTATTTGCGCGTTTCAATGTTGTGTGGTTGTCACTCTGCATGACAATAATACTGACCGAAAAGCATTTTGAAAGGGTGTGAAATAGACTTTATGACGGGTTGATTTGGACAATGAAAATATTCTATACTACCGGAAAAAATGAAACGTCTTACCATCATCGTCCCCGACGGACAAAGCAACCTGAGTACCATTGCCAGTATCGTAGGATCGTATGAGATTTTTGTACGGGCCAATGCACACCGCGAAAAATCCGGCAAGAAAAAACTTTTCAGTATTGAGCTGGCGGGCATTTCACAACAAGCCCAGGTGTACGATGGGTTGTTTACCGTAAAGCCTCAAACGGATCTCTCAACCATCAAAAAAACGGACCTCATCATTATCCCGTCGCTTGTTCGCAGTTTTGAAAAAGCAGTGGGTGGCAACGAAAAAATCATTGACTGGGTGGAAAAGCAGTATAAAGAAGGAGCGGAAGTGGCAAGCATTTGTACCGGTGCATTTTTGCTGGCTTCCTCAGGCATCCTGAATGGAAAGAGCTGCTCTACTCATTGGTCGGCGGCCGGAAAATTCAGAAGTATGTTCCCGGAAGTGAATCTTCAGGAAGAGAAGCTGATTACAGATGAACAGGGCATTTATACAAACGGCGGGGCCTATTCATTTCTGAACCTGATTATTTATCTCGTGGAAAAATATTACGGGCGGCAAACGGCTATTTATTGCGCCAAGATCTTCCAGATCGAAATCGACCGAAACAGCCAGTCTTCTTTCAGCATTTTTACTCCGCAGAAGACACACGGGGACGAAATGATTATGGAAGCCCAGGAAGTGATCGAAAACAAATCAGACGAAATCATAGCGGTCGAAGAATTATCATCGAAATTTGCAGTCAGCCGGCGAACTTTCGACAGAAGGTTCATCAAAGCGACCGGGAATACACCCTTTGAATATTCGCAACGGGTAAAAATAGAAGCCGCCAAGAAAGCTTTTGAAACCAGCCGTAAAACCATTAATGAAGTGATGTACGATGTGGGGTATTCGGATGCAAAAGCTTTTCGGGAAGTCTTTAGAAAGTTTACAGGAATTTCGCCCCTGGCATATCGGAACCGGTACAATTACAATAAAGAGTTCGCTGAATAATGAACGCCCGATTGAAGATCGCGACCGTTGGTTGATCTCAAAGAAAATTACAGACAGTAACCCATCGATGAATTTCTAAAGGGCACTTAATTCTGCGATCTTTTGTAGAGTTCGATTAATTTCGTTCGCTTGATTTTATAAGTGGCCGTTTTTGGAAGTTTATCAATAATGATGAACTCTTTCGGGATTTTAAATCCCCGGAGTGATTCTTTTAAACCCTGCTCAATTTCCTTTTTATCCAGGTCACCATTTCCATTTTCGAGAACCAGGAATGCCGTTACTTTTTGTCCCCATTTTTTATCGGGAATTCCCACAACGGCAGACTCTCTGATACTTTTGAAAGAGTTTAAGATCTCTTCAATTTCCACAGGATTTACATTTTCGCCGCCGGTAATAATCAGGTCCGTGCGCCGGTTCTCAATAAACAATTGTCCTTTCCGGTTGATATGTCCATAATCACCGGTATAAAACCAGCCTTTCTCATCAAAAAAATCTTCGTTGATCGATTCGTCTAAATAACCGTCAAAGATTTGAGGGCCTTTTAGCCAGATGTGGCCTGATTCATTGTAGGGCAGTGATTGTTGGTTGTCATTCCGGATCTCAATTTCATTGGGTTCAAAAATAGCTCCCACGCTTTTCTTGGGAATATACATTCCGCTCGGCTGAAGCATCGGGTTAGCTGCAATCTGTGCGCATGTTTCCGTCATTCCGTAACTGCAAACAATCGGGAGTCCCCGTGTGAGTGACTGGTTGATCAAATCCATGGAAATGGGGCCGCCGCCAAGCAAAATTGCTTTGAAATTGAAATGGACTCTGAAAAAGGAATCCTCCATCAACTGGACAAGCATCGTGGGTACCATAGAGGCTACCTCAAAATTCTCTTTATGATTCAACAGTTCACGAATTTTCGGCACATCAAAAGTAGACATCAGGTAAACTGCAGAATGATAAAGGAGCGATCTGTAAATCACATTAATTCCCCCCACATGATTAAGCGGCAGACAAAGCAGCCAGTATTTATTGTTGTGTGGTTTGAAATTTTTAGCAGATGAAGAAGACGCAAATAAGATTTGCCGTCGTTTTGCCGGAACAATTTTAGCCGTTCCCGTTGCCCCGGATGTAAGGAAATACCCAGCAATCTCTTCGGGCTCCTCAAAAGAAAAAAGCGTTGTATCAGAGCCTTCCGTTACTTGAAGCATCTCCTTTTCTATGGTCAGATTTGGAATGTCTGAAAGGTGATTGGCAACCTCGTAGTTCTGTGAAAAGATGGCTGCGGGCTGAATCTGTTCCAGGATTTTTTCCAATTCATTGCTGCTGGTTTCCGGGTGAAGGGGAAGGATGGGTATCTTCAACAAGAAACAGGCAGCCATCAGAAAAACGGTTTCTGGTGTGCTGTCGGAAATGATTAAAATCGGTTTGGAATCGCCGGTATCTATCTCATTTAATTGATGCTGGATTTGGGTAGAAAACCCATACAGATTTTGATAAGTATAATTTTCATTCTCGGTCGATAGAAATGTTAGGCGGCCGGCAGGTAACTCAAATTGCGGAACATTGTAATTGCTCCTGTTCATACTGACTATCCCAATTTTTTAAGATGCGTGGTTTTGATGCTTTTAAAGGATTTGGTCCGGTGTTTATATTGATGATGTTTCAGCGATCCGTTTTTAATCTCAAGATCCGGCAGCAAATCATTGGCAAAAAGATGTCCGGTGTTCAGACCATGACTCAGATTTTGATCACCTAGTAGTGAAGTTGTGGTTGCAACCATAGAGCGACCAATACTGGATTCAAGTGCTGTTGTACACACTATATATTTACAGCTACCCCGAAACTCTAAAATTGTTTCATATATTTTTAAAATATTTCCCAAAAGCATGGGTTTGATGATTACAAAGATTTCAGGGTGATTTTTTAAGACAAATTTCAGGTTTTTGATGGATGATACAGACTCATCCAGGGCTAGGGGGACGGAACAATTCTTTTGAAGCTGCTTCAGGTTCTGAAGATCCTCCACGTGCGTGGGTTCCTCTATATATTCGATATGAAGATTCCGGAGCAGTCCGCAATTCTTTTCGATAGATGAAACCGGCCAGGATTGATTGGCATCGAGACGAAAATGAACAGAAGGATATTTTTTTTGAATCCGTGAAAGGAGAGAAGCGAGTTTATCAACAGGATGTTTGGCTTTGATTTTGATGCACTTGAAACCATTCAGAACAGATTGTTCAAGGTTTTCTTCCATTTTTTCGATGGAGGAATAGCCAATTACATCATTCACCTGAATGGCATTCGCCGGAATGGTTCTGAATAAATCATAGATCGTTTTGCCCTTCTTTTCGGCCAAAAGGGAAAGGGACAAATAACTTAAAGGAAACTGGATTGATGGGTATTTTAAATCAGGATTTTCGGCCAAATCACGGATATGATCAAGTGTAAGATCACTTTCAAGAAAGTCCTGAATAAACTTTTTTTGATTGACTAAAACGTGTTTTACATCCTCGTACGATTCTTCAGAAAATCCCGGGAGCGGAGCTGCTTCTGCTACAAGATCAACGTCATTTTTTTCATAATGAATAAGAATTCCCTTTCTGGTTTTAAAAGTCGCAGAACCGGTTTTAAATGGAGAGCGAAAAGGGAGTTCATATTCAAATAGTTGAAGCATATTTACAGTACAATTCCGATTGAAAAAAGTAATCCAAAGAGGATCATAAATTGGGCCGTTCGTTCCAGTGTTTTATTCAGCTCTCTTTTATCCCCATGATACCAGATTTTTTTGATGAGCTGCCAGCCAAGTGGCAGTGACAGATAAGGTAGTATAATCCAGATACTGTAATCATAAAAATGATAAAAAATTATCGGAACCAGGTAGGCAATAAAGAGGAGAACCAAATATTCTATCTTCAGAGTATCTTCGCCAAAGAGAACACCAAGCGTTTTTTTTCCGGAGAGTTTGTCCTGGTGGATATCCCTCAAATTATTTACAACCAAAATGTTTACGCAAAGCGCGCCAACAGGCAGTGAAGCAAGCAATGACTGTTCACTCCATTCCAGGGCATTCACGTAATAAGTTCCCATAACTGCAATAATGCCAAAGAAAATGAAGACAAAAATATCACCCAAACCATTATAACCAAGTGGATAGGGGCCGCCCGTATACAGAACTCCGAAGAGGAGAGAGAGAATGCCGATGAGCAGAATGATCCAGCCGCCAATCCACACCAGGTACAAGCCAATAATAAAGGCGAGAGCCATTGTTACAATGGTTGCGGTCAACATCGCCTTTGGAGAAACCAGCCCAAGTGCGGTGGCGCGTTCAAAGCCGATACGTTCATCTGTGTCGGCGCCTTTCACAAAATCGTAATAGTCATTTGCGAAGTTGGTTCCGATTTGAATAAGCAGTGCGCAAATCAGGGCAACAACGGTACTATCGATACGAAATTGATCATAATTCCATGCGAGAGATGCGCCGATCATAATAGGTACAAGGGATGCTGCGAGGGTCTGGGGACGGGCTGCGCGCAACCAGATAATAAATTTTGATTTCTTCAATGAGCCAATCTGTTTATAACGTGTGGATAATTTATGTCTATGAAATTACTGAATATAGGCTTGCCTAAAAAACTTCGGTAATTAGATGATTTATTTGCTTGTATTTTATTAAAAGAAAAAAGAAAGCGCTTTTACTTTAAAAAATTTAAGTTAATGAGTGTTTATTGAACTTTAGTTAACTGTTGATATTTTTTTGACTAAAAAACTTTATTATGAAAAATGTAGTGAATATCTTACCAGCTATTTGTTATTAATCTCGAATTTAAGACAGGCATTTGTCTCATAGCATATGATCAAAAAAATATTAAAAGTTTAATAAGCCTGTACAAACAAATTCTAACTCGTAAACCATCATAAAATAACTCAACTCATATGGCGTATTCCAAACTTGAATATATTTGGCTTGATGGCTACAAGCCAACCCAATCTTTAAGAAGTAAAACAAAAATCGAACATGATTTTAGCGGAAAACTTGAAGATGTTTCAATGTGGTCTTTCGATGGTAGCTCTACTGAACAAGCTGCCGGTAATTCTTCAGACTGCCTTTTAAAGCCGGTTGCAATTTTCCCGGATCCGGATGTTAAAAATGGCTACCTCATTATGACTGAGGTTCTGAATGCAGACGGAACTCCACATGAAACCAATGGCCGGGCAACAATTGACGAAGAAGATGAAGATTTCTGGTTTGGGTACGAACAAGAATATTTCCTGGTGGATCCTGCAACGAATCTGCCATTAGGATTTCCCGAAGGCGGATATCCTGCACCACAGGGACCATACTACTGCGGTGTTGGCGCAAGAGCCGAATTCGGTAGAGAGATCATTGATGAACACCTCGACATTTGCCTCGAAGCCGGCTTGAATGTTGAAGGTACGAATGGCGAAGTTGCTGCCGGACAGTGGGAATTTCAAATTTTTGCAAAAGGTGCCGCCCGTGCAGGCGATGAGATCTGGATTGGCCGATACCTGATTGAAAGAACAGCCCGTAAGTACGGCGTTGCTGTTGACTGGCATCCGAAGCCACTTGGCGACACTGACTGGAACGGTTCTGGTATGCATGCGAACTTCTCTAACGGTGCTATGCGGGATGAAGGCGGCGAAGAATTGATGACAAAAGTGTGCGAAGCTTTTGGCAAGTACATCCAGGAACATATTGCAGTTTACGGTGCTGACAACGACCAACGTCTGACTGGAAAACATGAAACGCAGTCAATCGATATGTTCAGCTATGGCGTATCTGACCGTGGCGCTTCAATCCGAATTCCAGTAGGTACTGTTGAAAACGGATGGAAAGGACGACTTGAAGATCGACGACCTGCTTCCAACGCAGATCCGTATAAAGTGGGTGCACGAATTATCAAAACCGTTCATTCGGCGCTTTAATCCACTGTTAATTTTGAAATACCTAAACCCCGCTTCCCAAAAGAGGCGGGGTTTTTTTATGTATTTATTTTGAGGGATGAAGATCCGGATAGCTCAGGAACATTCTGAAAATGCTTATCAAAAAATCCGGTTAAATACTTCTTTGAAGTAAGTCTGCTACTTGCGATTTTATAAATCTATAATCTAAAAAAGTATTGGTTGCGTTTACCGATGACCCGAGAAGAAATCATCAAAGCCGTTAAAGAACACGACAGCGAACAGGTAAAATTTGCTGTAGCAGATATGGATGGGATTTTGAGAGGCAAATCGATTTCAAAGGATAAGTTTATCAAATCTTTGGACGATAACATCGGGTTCTGTAATGTTGTGTTCGGCTGGGATGCAAACGATGCTGTCTACGACAATTCAAAAGTTACCGGGTGGCATACCGGCTATCCTGATTCTTTGGCTACGATTGACCTGTCTACATTTCGTAAAATTCCCTGGAATAACAACATTCCTTTTTTCCTTGGAGATTTTCAAAATGATGAAGAGTTGTCTGAAGTTTGTCCCCGCTCACTTCTAAAAAGAATCTCTGCTAAGTGTAAGGAGCTTGGTTTCCAGCCAAAATTTTCAAATGAATATGAGTGGTTCAATTTCCGCGAGACCCCTCAGAGTCTGAAAGAGAAAGATCATCAAAACCCAACACCGCTCACGCCCGGAATGTTCGGGTATTCGATTCTCAGGTCCTCACTTGAATCGGAGTATTTCAACGACCTTTTTGATCAACTTCGTGCTTTTGAAGTGCCCCTTGAAGGATTACACACAGAAACCGGGGATGGCGTTTATGAAGCTGCTATTGAATACACGGATGTTTTAGAAGCGGCTGACAGAAGTATTTTGTTCAAAACAGGAGTGAAGGAGATTGCTTACCGTCATGATATTATTGCCAGTTTTATGGCGAAGTGGAATATCAACCTGCCGGGTTGCAGTGGCCATATTCATCAAAGCCTGTGGGATAAAAACGGAGAAATGAATCTGTTTTATGATGCTTCAGGTGATCTTCATTTAAGCAAACTTCTCGAACAATACATTGCCGGCCAGCTCTATTGTTTGCCTCATATTCTTCCGATGTATGCTCCAACGGTAAATAGCTATAAGCGATTTGTTGCCGGCTCCTGGGCGTCAACTACCGTAAGCTGGGGAATTGAAAACCGGACGACAGCCCTGCGGGCGATACCGGCAGGCAAAACATCCACCCGGTTGGAAACACGTGTGCCCGGTGCAGATATCAACCCGTATCTGGCGATGGCAGCGGCCCTGGCATCCGGGTTATATGGAATCAAAAATAATTTGAGCCTTGATATCTCTCCAACAAAAGGAAATGAGTATACACAGAGTGGAAACAAAGCGTTACCGAAAACGCTCAAAGAAGCTACAGATGCCATGAAATCATCAGATGTGCCAAAAGAGTTATTTGGCGAGGCGTTTACCGACCACTTTATAAAAACCCGTGAATGGGAGTGGGATCAGTATTCCAAACAAGTTACCAACTGGGAACTGCAACGATATTTTGAAATTATTTAACCCCATTTTATGCTACGAATAGATTTTAACTCCATTGTCAGGGAGGCCGTCGAGAGTTATGACAACAGCAAGGAAATTGCGAGTATTATCGACATCAGTGCAAAAGTTTCCACCAATCATGTTTATAGAATTAAATTTGCTGATGATAACATAATTATTGCCAAGCTGTCCTATTTCGGGAAATTTGAGCACTTTGTTGAAGATCACAGCATTATCAATTCGCTGGCAAACAATCTTCCGGCTCCGTTCGAAAATGTTCTGGCGAGATCTCTGATCAAAGGAAATTCACTTTTTATCCACCGGCACAAAGGTGAATTTATTGATGCATGGGTAGTTTTTTACAGGCCGATTCAAATCAAAAAGAAGCTCCCCAAAAAGCTTACTGAAAACCAGATACAGAAACTTGCCCGGTCTTTTGCCCAATTTCACAAAGCGTGCCATAGCATTAAAAATACATTGCCGCCGTCATCAAAAACGCTGGAACTGGATATCAATCATCTGCTTGCCATTTTAAAAACGAAAGACGGCCAGCACGAGCACCGCATGCATATTGATTTGATCAGGGAGCAATGTCATCTGTTCCTTGAGAATATGAATGAACTTGGCGGCCAGAATCTTCCAACCATACCCGTATTTGTGGACTGGAATATCGGCAACTTTTCCGTTACCCCTCAGCTGGATCTTTTTTCCCGTTGGGATTATGACTGGTTTCGAATGAGCTCTCGCATGATGGATTTTTACTTTTTCAGCCGGGTTGTCTCACAAGTAGGAGACAAGACCGTATTCAGTTACGAGATTGACCGGTTGATGGAAGAGCGCTTTGTCCTGTTTTTGCAGGCATATCATGAGGTTTATCCACTTAGAGAAGTAGAAATTCGATTTTTAAAGGAGACTTATCGTTTCTTCCTTCTCAATTATGTCGTAAAATATGGGAGGTACTTTTTTCACGAAATTTTTGCCACCCGCCTGCAACAGGAAGTCTATAACGAACATCTCCCAAACATCGACCAACGGTTTGATCCTGAACCGTTATTGAAAGCATTAAATATTTAGAGTAAAGTGATTAATAAAGTTTCATTTAAATCAACCGTTAAAAATTTTAAAGCCGTATTCCTGGATTCCTATGGAGTACTCAAAAACCACCAGGGACTCATTTCCGGGGTGCAGGAATCGATAGAATTTATCCGTGACCAGGGAATTGCCTTGCGGGTACTTACGAACGACGCTTCCCGAAGCCAGCAGCAGCAAGTAGAAGTCTTTGAAAAACTTGGATTAAAAGGTTTAAAAGAAGAGGAGATTGTAACCTCGGGAATGCTGGCCCGGCAATTTTTGGAGCTAAAAATCAGAACCGGAAAAATTGCCTATCTGGGGACGGAAAATTCGGCCAGTTATATTCTGAAATTTGGATTAGAAGCCGTACCTGTTGCCGACATTGATCTTGAGAACAGCCGGGATATTTCTGCCTTTGTTTTTTTGGACGATGAAGGATTTGACTGGAACAGAGATATCAATAAAACCGTCAATTTCCTGCGGCGTAATAATTTACCGATCATCGTTGCCAATTCCGACAAATACTATCCTATTTCAAACAACGATGTAGCTGTAGCCATTGGAGGAATTTCAAGACTTGTGGAATCCGTCCTCAATCAGAAATTTATCCGGTTTGGAAAACCCGACTCGCAGATGTTCATGTACGCATATGACGAACTCAATAACAGCGGCCATTATGAAAAAGGAGACATCCTGATGGTAGGGGATACGTTACATACGGATATTCTTGGGGGCAATAAATTTGGATTGAAAACTCTGTTGGTTCTTTCAGGAAACACGCGTGCTCAAAACGTGGAGAGCAAAATCAATTCTTCAGGTATTATTCCCGATTTTATAGCCGATTCCATTTTGGAATGATTACGATTGCTGTCCCTGGTTCGGTGGCTGAAGTTGTTCGGTGTTTCGGATAGGAAGCGTTGTTATTTCCGGTGATTGCCAGATTCGGGTTTGATTGGTGTCTTGGTGTTTATCGTTGTTCATGATAGATCTTTGATCTTTTTTAAAAATGGTTTTTGGTTTTGTTAAAGCGGTTTGTGATTACCGAAAGTGTTTGGGGATTGCCGCGGTCACAGGCTCCCTCGCAATGACGAAAGCAACATGAATCTGTCATTGCGAGCGGAGTGAAGTCCCGAAGGGATGCATTTGGCATAATCTCCGAACGTTGGTTCCTTCATTATTTGAGCACTGTTAATTTCTTTGTGATAATTTGACTGCCCGCCTGCAACCGGTACAGGTAAATACCGCTGGATAAATTGCTTGCATCAAAATTGACGGTGTGTCGCCCGGCCGAAACCTGGCCGCTGACCAGCGTGGCTACATTTCGTCCCAGCATGTCATATACATCTAACCGAACCTCACTATTTACAGGCAGCCGGTAGCTAATCAATGTAGTTGGGTTGAATGGATTTGGATAGTTTTGGGATAGCTCAAAGTCGTCAGGAACCGCGCCGAGTTCGCTCAGCCCATCCACACCGGATTGGGTGATTAAGAGTTCAAAACGGGGTTCAGGTTGTGTGTTTTGGGCCGCGAGTTTTGAGTTGATTTGTTGCCAACGATTTTCTGAATGTACGCTTTTCGCTTGATCTTGTGAAACTGTAAAATGATAGTTTGATCCTTTATTTAATTCGATCACATCCATGGTCTGGTTGTCCCGAAGGAAGTAACGGCCATTGAAGATATGAGATTCCGGGAGAGTCCAATTCATCGTAAATTTGCCGGACTCGGTCGTTTGAAGGTCTAATGGAATACGAACTTTTTCATCGATCTCAAGCGGGAGATTCTGAAGACTGTAATTTCGTTGATCTTCATCAATCGAGTAGAAAGCCAGCCACTGGGAAGCGAGTCCTTCGGGAGTTCTCTTTAAACCATCGGTGGGGTCTAAATCCGTCGTTCCATCTTCAGAAAAAACAATACGGGTTTGATTGGAAAAGACCTCATCGGTTCCGGTCACGTTCAGTGATATCATGAACCGGTTTTCAGGTTGTTGGTTTTGTTTAAAGTATCCGCCAGTTGTTTCGCTGCTATAGGTTTCTTCCGTCAGGTTGATCTGCGGATTTTCTCCGGTTGTTCGTACCCAAAAGGCCTGGAATGGAGCAATTAAAACTTCTCCAACCGAACAGCTCAGGTTTATGTAATCTCCGTTGCCGCTATTGGCTGTCGGATCCCACAGGTCGATATTATTGGCAATATCGGTGGAGGACTCATCAAACATCTCACAAAAGTCCAGTGCAATGGGGTGTGGATTGGCCAGCAGGTAGAAGTTGCCGGGATTGGCCGCCGTTTCATTATAAGCCAGTCCGTCAAAAGAGAAGCTTCCATCCAACGGTAGCCAGTTTTCTCCACTGGTCAGCATTTTTGGAAAACCTTCGTCATTTCCGTCATTATCATCATCACCATATACATAGACGATAAATGGCTGACTAGATTCTGTTGTATGATTCAGATCTTCAGGAATTTCCCATTCGTACTCGTCCTGGTCGATATTCCGTACGTTGGCAAAACTTGATCCCGGTGAATCAGACCCGCTTATTCCCTGGGTCCAAACAGGTGAGAGAAGATCGTCATAACTGTCTCCATCCGATGGATTTCCGAGAAACCGCCACCCTTCACTGCCGGTAATAGCGACGCTCCGGGCTGCAAGGTCAATCGTTATTGTATAGGAGTTTGCACTTTCCAGTTCATTATCATCGATGATGGAAAATTCAAAAGAAGTAAATTGGTATCCGTATTGATTGGCAGGTGTCAGCCATAGAAGTAAATCTTCATTAATATCTGCTACTAAAATTACTTGCCCTTGTGTAATTGAAGTTTCATTGAATTGGAGCGCCCCTTCATCAGGAAGTGAAATGATTTTGATTGAGTAGTCTTCATTTGAAACACCAAAATCAAGCCCGGAGAACAGGTAGCTTTCCGCATTGCTAACCAACAGCCGTTGATCAGCCGCTTCGGGCAGCGATAAAGTTGTAAAGGTAAAGACCTCACTCCATTCACCTGTTCCTCCCGGGTTGATACCCCGAACGCGCCAGTAGTACGTAGTAGAGTAATCAAGATCATTTGCAGGCTGGAAACTGTTTTCTTCCAATTCGGTTTGATCAATGATTGGGCTCGACAAATTTGAATTCTCTGATACCTGCAAATGATATTCATCTGCACTCTCAAGTGATTCCCAAATAAACTCCGGTTTGATAGTTGTATTTACAGCTTCATCAAGGGGCGAGGTCAGAACAACGGTTTCCGGTAAAACAATCAGATCCCCCTGAAATTCATAAGCGCCCATGTCAACGGTGTTATTTACACGGGTATTTCCGTCCAGATCTGTGGAGATAGAAGAAATATCAGGTGTTTGTCCCGAATCAAAGAAACTATTGCTTCCCCCGCTAATTACAGGAGACGTTTCCTGAAGACGAAAATCTCCGGCGGTTGTTGGAGCATCGTCCGGATCAATCGAAGTAACAAAGAGCGGATTGTTCCCGGAGTCGGTTCCATCCAGGTTTCCATCACCTTCGGGATCATGTCCTTCAACAAGGCTGTAGCTAAATGCGACCGTAGCTCCATTTAAGTTGTAAAAGGAGGAGGTTGGAGTTCCGATTCCGGTATCATCTTCGTTATCCCAAAAGATGGAGTTTCGTACGATTGCATTACTTGAGCTGGTATTGTTAAACATGGCGCCTCCCGAATATGCAATGTTTCCACTAAAGGTTACATTGGTGAGAATCGGGCTTGTGGCGCCGTTGAGCAAACCGCCGCCTCTGCCAAAGTTATCAGTTGCCCTGTTTCCGCTAAACAGAATGTTTGTAAGGATCGGGGATCCTGAGGCCAGGTACATTCCACCACCACCAAAGATTCCGGTTCCAAATCCGCCTCTGGCTGTATTCCCGACAAATGCACTATTTGTGATTACAGGGCTACTGCTGTTCTGGCTGTACATTCCGCCACCACTGGTGGCAGTGACATTTTCCCGGAAGATGACGTTATCAAAAACCGGATTACTGTTATTATTGTAAACGCCGCCACCAGAACTACTTGCGTAATTCATCTCTATCTTAATATTCGTCAGATAAGGATTGCTATTTTCCCAGTTTACAACTCCAGCACCATATCGACTGGCCCGGTTTCCCTGAATGATTAAATTTCTCAGGGTCGGGCTGCCTGCATCGTTAAAGATCCCGGCTCCATCATCGTCTCTGGGCTCGGGCCCATTTGAATATCCTGCGGTTATGATAAATCCGTCCAGGACAGCCGTTTCATCAGAATTACTTCCATTTACCACATGGTAGCTATTGTTTCCCCGGATTTGGGTTGTTGGGTTGGTGATGATTTCTTCATCATCATTTCCGTCAAGATCTCCGCTTAAGATCGTTGCGTTATTTTCCCAATCCCGATTTTCCAGAGCCGTTTCTTCACCGGAAAATCCACCATATATCTCAACATTGTTCAGCAGATAAAAAGAGATTGACTGATCTGCATTTGGCGTAGGTTTGTAAATTCCTTCAGCTACCCAGATTTGCAGTGTTCCCTCATCCCAACTATTGGTTGCCCAGTTAATGGCAGTACTCAGTTCCGCTAGTGCATTGGCCCACGAATTTCCGGCTCCATCATAGCCGGATGCTTCGGTATTTACATTTTTATCAACATAGAGAATACTTCCGTTTGGTGTGATGGGTTCGCTGGCTCCCTGGAATTCATAGGCTCCCATATCAATGATAGCGGCATCCAGGCGCGGATTACCTGTAAGATCGTTGTCTTCTTGAAGGTCACCACCGGCATCGGTATAGAGCAGGTTATCGCCATTATTGATGGCGTTGCTGCCCGCAGCGAGGCTATAATCGCCGCCGGAAAAGTTGGCAAAAACCAGGGCGGCTGTATAGGCAGTACCGTCTAAATTGCCGATGCCTGTATCGGTCAGGTCGATGTCTTCTACTAAGCTGTTTGTATATGTTGGAACAGTACCATAAAAAGTATCGGTATATATCTGATCTTCATCACCATCTGCCGTATTGCCCCATAGAATAGAATTTTGGATGTCGGCATTTCCCGTGTTATAGAAGCCGCCGCCATCTCCATCGGCTGAATTGTTATTGATGGTTACATTGGTCAATGTTATATCATCGGTACTATTGATTCCGCCACCATCATTATCGGCTGAATTATTATAGATACCTACATTGAGAAACTTTGGATGTCCAACTGTCAGGTAGATTCCACCACCGAAACGTGCCGTATTTTCACTGATTTCTACATTGAACAATGTGTAGGATGAGTTATAGCTGTATATCCCTCCACCGATATTACTTGCCTCATTTTCTGTAATCCGCAAATTAGCAAGAGTAGGTGAGCCGCTTTGAGAACTGTTATAGATAAAAATACCGCCACCGCCATAGTGAGGATTAGAACCGTCAGCATTTCCACCGGTCACCGTAAAACCATCGAGCACGGCGGTATTATTCGCACCGGTACCGTTCACTACGTGATAGCTGTTATTGGTTGAGGGAATGTCACCATCAATATTCCCGCTTAATATGGTTTCGTTGGCCTGCCAGTCGCGGCCGGAGAGTTCATCTTCCGTGGCATCAAACCCGCCATAAATTTCTACACCATTTATAAGCTGGAAAGAAGCGCTGCGGTTGGAATCGTCGGTGGGTGTATAAGCACCGTCTGCCACCCAGATTTGTAATGTCCCGGAGTTCCAGTTATCGCCGGCCCATTGCAGTGCTGTCCTTAACTCGGGAATAGCATTGGCCCATGAACTGCCGTTTTCATTTCCGCCGGAAACATTTTTATCCACATACAAAATTCCACTTTCGGGCTGGATAACTTCGCCTAAGGGAATTTCGTCTGCGGTCGCTTCAACAGAACCTATGTCACAACCGTTGTTGGCATTGGCAATGAAGTCTAAATCAATAGGTCGGTTAAAACCCCGCTGATCAGTCGAAGTATTGCTGCAACTTCCTGCATCGAGAAGGGGGGAGCCGACTATTGGCAGATGATTCATCGTAGGTCCACCATTATACATCAGCGAATTTAACATGGGATCTCCGCTATACGTAGCACTGCACGATCCATCTCCAACAAAACTATTCTCTTCCGACAAACTCCCTGATGTTAAACAATCGCCTCCTTCCGAATTGGCAATTACGCTGTTTATTAAATTAAGTTGGCTTGATCCGCCTAAGCTTAAAATACCTCCGCCAGAAGCTCCGGCACTATTGTTCGAAACCGTACTGTTTTGAACTGTAAGTGAACCTTCATTATAAATTCCACCACCATTACCGTCTCCGCCGGGGGCACTATTTCCCGAAATAGTACTGCTTTGAAGAGTTAAGCGGGAAGAAAATCCGTTATTCATAATACCTCCTCCACTGCCAAGATTTCCCGTTGTCGAGTTTCCAAATACAGTTACATTTTCAAGTGTAAGATCCCCGGAATTTCTAATTCCGGCGGCGCTGCTGGCACTGCCATCTGTAATGGAGAGGGAGCGAAATGTAACTTCTGTTCCTGACTCAATTGCAAAAACACGGCTATTATCATTTCCGCTAATAATAATTCCATCAGACAGGTTGCTTGCATCCAGCGTGAGTGGAGTGTCAATCGAAATTTGTCCGCTGGTTAGGTAAATCCACTCATCGTTCAGAGATTCATCAAATGTGATTATACTTCCATCGAATGTATTTTCGATTACAAATCGAAGGGAGCCCGGTCCGCTGTCATTATTATTGGTTACTACCGGCACTGCTAATGATCCTTCATGGGCCCCAAGATCAACCGTTCCATTTTGGATGCGATCATTCCCGGAAATATCCTTGTCAATATGAGACAGGTCTGGTGTTGCTCCGGAATTAAAGACCGAATTATTTCCGGCACCTAATACTGCACTTCCATCAAAAAACCGGTAATCTCCATTGAAGAAGGGAGCGGTATTTGCTTCCGGGGCATTAACAAATAATGGATCCGTGCTGGCAATATTTCCATTTGCTGTGCTGGAGGAGCCTTCAATCAGGCTATTAAAAGATTCACTTTCGGAGGAGGAATTCGTTGCATCAATAGTGGAATGATTGCTGTTTCCATAAATAATACTGTTTCGAAGGGTTACTTTGGAATAACTGGTAACATATATCGCCGAATGATCCACATCATTCGACACCACATTATTTCCGCTGATTGTAACGTTGGTTAAGACCGCATCTGTTCTTCGAACTATAGATAACGCGCTGCCTTGCCTGTTAACTTCATTTCCGCTAATCACTACATTTGTCAGATAAAGAGGCAGGGTATTACTTTCATCCTGATCCGCTTTTGCCACGATTCCTCCACCGTAGAAGTAGGCATAATTATTTACAACTTTTAGGTTGGACAGGTGGGTATTTCCATTGTTTACGATATAAATACCCCCTCCCTGATTTTTCCCTATCTCAGCAGTACTTCCATTGGGGTCAACACTGCCGCTTCCGTTGGCATATCCGCCTGTTACGGTAAAACCATCTAAGCTCCCACTTACAATAACAACCACATGATGGGAATTTTGGCTATCCGTTATTCCATCTCCATCAATATCTCCGCTTAAAATGGTCTCATTCTCCTTTATGCTTAAATCCCGTTCACTCAGGGAACTTTCATTCCCGGCGAATCCCCCATAAAGTTTTGCATTGGATCGTATAAAAAAGGAATTATCTCTGTTGGTCGGATCGTTGGGACCGGGGCGATTTGAAATAGGCCGCACTGGTTTATACGTTCCGCCCGCAACCCAAACTTCATCATCTGCAAAAGAGTCATCAAGCATCCTCTGGATATCACCACTTGCATTGGCCCAACTGGAACCATTTCCTGTGCCACCTTCCTTTACATAGCGAATAGTCTGAGCTTGTACAGTGGCGATACCCATCATAGTAAGAGCCAGAAATAGAACAATACCGGACATTCGTTTTTTACCCCCAAAAAGAAAAAATCTACCCATTGATGAATTAGGCTTAAAATGAATCATACCTATACGTTATTAATTGAATTGTTAAAGATTAGGATGTAAGAGACCGAAGATCTACAGGCACAAAGGATAGGAAAAGATGTCTTTGAAATTATTCGGGATATCTTTAATATCGTCCGCAATCAAGGGTTAAACCTCCTTTTACAACTATGATGGCTTTTGTAGTACTTTTTTTCTCTCTTTTTTTACAGGGATTTCCAGCACTCCAGAGCGAGGAATATTTGGTGAAGAATTTTACTGTAGAAGATGGGTTGTCAGTAAATTCTGTGAACCGAATTCTTCAGGATGATGATGGCTACCTGTGGTTTTCTACCCTCGACGGATTGATCCGGTATGATGGGTATGATTTCTACGTATTCAATTCAGGCAATACCAAAGGAATGGTTTCGAACCGTATTGCCGGTATGATCAAGACCCGTGAAAATGAAATCTGGATGATTCTTGCCGAAGGTATGATTATGCGAAAAGCCGGATCAACCTTTACAACATTTGCCGAAGCATTTGGGGACTTTAAAGGAAATGCACTTCGAATTATCGAAGCCAATAACGGAGAAATATGGATTGCCACCACACAGGGCATTGCGGTGTTCAACAGGGAAACACAGTCCTTTGAATCACCGGACGAACAACTTCTTCAGGAAAATACATGGACTCTTGGCTCCCCTGATAGCGGTGGGATTTTCGTCATTAACGAAAATGGCCTTGTTCTCTGGAAAAATAACCGGGCATCATTACTATTGGAAAATGAATTATCCCCCTTTCCGTTCAAAGACATACTTCAGGTAATAGAATTTTCTCCCGGTGAAATTTGGCTGTTAGGCGGCGATGGCATCTTTCGTTTTTCAATTTCCGGGTCCACTATCGATAATGTACACTATCAACAGGAAGAACAATTTGCTGCCTGGAATCTTCATTCTGATCCGGATGGTACATATATCCTGAATAGTTCAACTGGTTTCTATTCTTTAAATCCTCAAACCGAAGAGCTGATTAAACTTCAACCGGAGTTTAAGACGTCTATAGAGCGAATTAATCTTGTTTTCAGAGGCGCTGCCGGCGAGGAGATACGGTTGGGAGATAAACAGGTAATCATCGACGGGAAAAGGGTATTGCAAACGGATGGAATCCAGTCCGGCTTTATCGATAGTGAGGGGTCTCTTTGGATTTCAACAATCCGAAACGGAGTTTTTCAAATTCGAAGGAGTGATTTTTTGAACATTACTTCCAGTCAGATTCAAGGCTTCGAAAATATTTACCCGGTTATAGAGTCATCTGACGGATCTAAATGGGCGGGAAGTTTTTCAAACGGTATATACAGAATAAAGGAAGAAAGTACCGAAAACTGGAATATGGATAACAGCAACCTGACAGCCAATATATGTCGGTTTTTGTTTGAAGATGCTGATAGCAAACTCTACGCAGGTATGTGGAGAGACGGACTTTGGGAGTACAGTCATAATAACTGGGAAGAAGTTGAACCATTTTCTGATTTGGTGGGGGATGATATAACGGTAGAAGCGATGCATCGAGACCGGGCCGGCCGGTTGCTGATTGGAAACAGTGAACGTATGGTGGTTCGCGAAAACGAAGCCTACCGTTTTTTTGATGATACCGATACTCTTGCCTTTCATAGTGTTCGTGTAATCCGGGAAGACAAAGATGGTAGTTTATTTTTCGGGACAAATGGCAATGGATTTACAAGGCTGAAAGACGGTTCATTTCAACACTTTTTAAATACAAATAGTGGGCTAACCAGTAACTTTATTCGGGATATTTTTATCCAGTCGGGGGACACGCTTTGGGTGGGGACAGAAAACCTCGGATTGAATCGGGTCGTTTTTAAGAGAGATGATACAATTTCGGTAAAATCCGTCACTGAACAGGACGGGTTGATTAAAAACTCGATTCACAGGATTATTGAAACTCCCGACCACCACCTTTGGATTAGTACCAATGGGGGAATCATGCGTATATCTCTGGATGAGTTGAACCGCTATGCAGATGGAGAAATTAACAGCCTCTCTCTTTTAGGGTTCAATGAAAGAAATGGAATGATTAACAGGGAGGCAAATGGCGGGGTCCAGACAGCCGGACTTTTAACACAGGATCAAAAACTCTGGTTCCCCAATCAAAAAGGGATTACAATTATTGATCCGCTAAAAATTGCTCAGGAAAATTCCCTGCCAAATCCAAAACCCGTTATTGAACAGATTGCCTTAGCCGACACAACGCTTTTCATTGAGAATCAAACAAATGTTGAGGTAGATGCGGATGACAGAAACTTGAGAATTAAATTTTCGGCACCTAATTTTTCAACCCCCGATCGTATTCATTTCAGATATAAGCTTCAGGGAGTAAACACCGACTGGGAAAACGGAGATTTAAGCAGGGAAGCTGTTTTTACCAATATCCCGCCCGGCATACATACATTTCAGGTAATGGCCTATCGGCTGGAACGAAGCACAGATGCCGCCCAGGCTTCGATTCTGATCAATGTTCCCTATTACTTTTATGAAACTCCATGGTTTTATGCTTTGACAGGTTTGTTCGGGTTTCTTCTGATCTTCGGTGGCGTCAAATACAGAACCCGAATTTTAAGGCAGCGGGAGCAAAAGCTCCAGGCACGGGTAGACCAACAGACAATTGCTTTAAAAGAAGCTGCTGACCAAAAATCACGATTTTTTTCCGGCATTACACATGAGCTGAAAACGCCGCTTTCCCTTATTCTTGGGCCTCTTGATGATTTTGCTGAGAATCCAAAACCGGACAACTGGAGCACCGTCCAAAACAGAATAAGTATGATGCAGCGGAATGGAGTCCAACTGAAAAATCTTGTAGACCAGATTCTGGATGTAACCAAGCTCAATTCCGATGCTATTAAATTGACTCTTCGTCCGGTTCGTTTCACAGAGCTCACCCAAAAGATTATCGGGCAGTTTTATTCAAAACTGGAACAGGAAGGCATCAAACTGGTTTTTGAATCTGGTTCTGTTGATGAAACGATCTACGTAGACACAGATGCGTGGGAGCGTATTGTAATTAACCTGATGAGCAATGCGATCCGGTTTTCTCCCAAAGATTCAACCATTCAGGTAAAAATTTCCAGCGAGGCAAACCAGGTATTTTTCTCGTTAAAAGATGAAGGAATTGGAATTGATAAGAAGGATGCCGACAAGATTTTTGAATATCTCTATCAAGCAGAAGGGGCGAATGCTGCAGGAGGAACAGGAATCGGGTTATATCTTGTAAAGGGATTGGTGGAGCGAATGAAAGGAACCATCAAGGTGGATTCAAAAAAAGGAGAGGGTGCAGAGTTCTGTGTTTTATTAAGAAAAGGCTTCGGTCATTTTGAAAAATCAGATACAATCATTCACGAGCCGTTTGTACTTACAGAACCCGAAATAAAGACTCACAAAACAGAAAGGAATGAGACTTCCAGGCAGGTTAAAAATAATCGTGCTCAAAAAATTCTTGTGGTGGAAGACAATGCCGACTTTCGTGAATATCTTCAATCTACCTTGTCTCAACACTATGAAGTGAATGTTGCCGCCGATGGCTCCGAAGCTCTTACAAAGCTTAAAAAATTGGATCCCGACCTGGTTATTTCTGATGTGATGATGCCCGGAATGAACGGACTGGAATTTGTCTCAAATCTCAGAAAAGAAGATACCTACAAGCATCTTCCTGTAATTTTCTTATCAGCAAAAAGTACCGAGATTGATATGGAAAGAGGCCTCTCAACGGGAGCCGATATTTATCTCACAAAGCCTATTCAAAATAAACTTCTTCTTTCGCAGGTTGCGGCTGTATTGAGACGGGAGAAAATCCTTCAGTCCGGTAAATTGAGTGAGATAGAAAAGAGTGAAAGCGAATTGGAAAAAAATATCAGAGAAATTGTGTACCGGCAGTTGGGGAACCCTTCCCTGAATATAAATATGTTGAGTGAGACTTTATTTATGAGTCGCACGACTCTTTACAAGAAATGGGGCGAAATCAGCGATATCAGCCTGAATGATTTCATCAAAAAAGTGCGGCTTAAAGAAGCAAAAATTTTGCTGAATGAGAAGAATTTTAACGTGCAGGAAGCCGCCGCCGCTGTTGGTTATGCCGATGCAAACTACTTTTCTACCAGTTTTAAGAAAGAGTTTGGCGTCAGTCCTTCAGAGGTTATAAGCTAAGTAAATTGTCAGTCATCGGATGATAACCTAAAAACTTGGTGACTCACCCGATGGGATTGTAACCTCAGAAATGCTGACCCGGGGACAAAGAATTCGGCCAGTTATATTCTCAAAGATTTGCTTTAAAAATGGTTTTGGCAAAGTGGTTTGTGCTTATCAAAAAGTGTTTGGCGTAATCTCCGAACGTTGGTTCCTTCATTACTTGATCACTGTTAATTTTTTCGTGATGATTTGGCCACCCGCCTGCAACCGGTACAGGTAAATACCGCTGGATAAATTGCTTGCATCAAAATTGACGGTGTGCCGTCCGGCCGAAACCTGGCCGCTGACCAGCGTGGCTACATTTCGTCCCAGCATGTCATACACGTCCAACCGAACCTCACTATTTACAGGTAACTGGTAGCTAATCAATGTAGTTGGGTTGAATGGGTTTGGATAGTTTTGGGACAGCATAAACACATCGGGAAGAGTTCCAGTAGTGACATTTTCGGGTGTGAGGTTAAGCATAAATCGTGAATCACCTCCATTAATTTTAACTTTTTTGACCTGTTTAAGAAGCACACCCGGTTTCTGTACTGCTTTCTCATTTATCTGTTTGAATGAGCTTTTCATTTCAAAAGTATATTTGGAGTCTTGAAACAGGTTAAGCCGTGTTCCGGTATGTTGATCCGTGAGAAAAGCAGACCATCCTTCCGGCAGATTAAATTTGGTGACATTAAGAGTGAAATTTCCGTTTTTTGTTACTTCTAAATTTAAAGGGAGTTCTATGACAGAGGTGCTTTGAAAAGGAAGATGGTTGATGTCCATCAATATTCCATCAGAAGAAGTGGTAGACAAAAGAGCATATTCTGAAGTAAGTGGCTGCAGCTTGAGAGCATCTCCCGGGTCGTTTTCCATCCAACCGTCTTCACTAAAGTAAACCCATGCAGAACTGCTTAACCCTTCTCCTTCCAGTTGAAAACGAATCGCCAGTGGTTCACTCTCCGATTTTTGTTTTCCATAAAACTCTCCGCGATTTGTCGTGTAGTTTGATATTTCTAATGACGGATTGCTATTGGTGTTCTGCACAAGAAATCCCTGGAAAGGGCGGATAATACCTCCGGTCAGATCCCCTGAACCGTTTGCATAAGAAATCCATTGTCCGTCGGCACCAGCAGAAGGATCCCACACATACACAGCATTCGCCACCCCCGATCTGTTCATATCATCCCAATCGATACTTGAAACCCCCGGGTTGCCGAGAAGAGTAAACCCATTTGAGGTTGTATTCAGATTGCTGTCAAAGGAGAAGGGAAGGTCTTCCGGCGATCCACTGACCGAAAGTGTTTTGGGCCAGGAGCCGTCGGTTTCGTACTCATCATCTTCAAAGACATAAACCAACATTCCCTCACCGGGTTGTAGTGTTTCTTCTAAATTTGATGGCAGCTCCCATCCATTGATGTCATTTCCGCTATAATCATTATTCCATACCCACACATTCGGATCACCACCACTGTGATCGGCACCGGTTAACCCTTGTGTCCAGATAGGCTCTAAAAAGTCGTCAAGTCTGGTTTCAGCTGGAACTGAAAATGTTCGAAATCCTTCATCGCCGGTCAGATTTACGGAAAGTCCGTCAAATTCATAGGCACCGATATCAATGGCTGCACCTGTAAATCGCGAATTACCGGCCTGATCAATCGGGCCATTCCCATTTGTCAGGAACCCTCCGGAAGAGGTGGATGGATCACCGGCATCAATAAGCGGGCTGTCCGGTAAAAGAGCATGGGTAGGAGTGAGGCCGCCGTTATCGGCCAGATCTGCCAGGCCAGGATCGCCAGTTAAGTTGCCATTGCTACCGCCCTCAAAACATGTGCCATCCTCATTGAGTGAATAAGAAATGGTGAGGCCATCGTTGCGTTCAAGCACGCATTCATCACCCTCCTGGCTGTTGCCAATGACTGAATTATAAATCGTTATTGTGGTCCGGTCGGTATCGAGGCTTGCACCGCCAAGACTGTATCCACTTGAATTTCCTGTGAGCGTACTATTTTTTATCGTTACTGTACTGTACAGATATGAAGAAATACCGCCACCAGAGCCTTCAGCTAAATTCCGGCTGATAGTGCTGTTTTCAATCGTCAGAATTGCTTCATCCCTGTTGGTAATACCCCCGCCATTGCTGGAGCCGCTGTTATTGGCTTTATTATCTATAATCGCACTATTTCTAATCGTTAGATTTCCGTTATCATTATAGATACCGGCTCCATTTCCTCCTGTATTATTTGAAATTATACTATTTTCAATAAGTAAACTGCTCTCATTGGCAATACCACCTCCATAGGTTCCTGCGTTTGCTGTAATAACCGATTCAAGCAACGTGAGGTTACCTTTGTTATAAATAGCGGCTCCTCTACTCACATTTCCATTTGTAATGGTCAACCCGCTAATCGTGATGTTCCTTTGTATAATGTGGAATATTCGATAGGTCCCGCTGCCGCTGCGGCGAAGAGTAAGCACATCAGCACCCGGGCCTATGATCGACATTCCCGTAGTTATATCAGGAAGAGCACCTTCCAAATGAATCGTTCCGGTTACGCTTGAATGAAATACAATGTCCTGTCTGCCCGATACGGCCTCCGCCTCCTGCATAGCAGCCCTTAGTGTACAAACGCCACCCGAAGTTGCACACGTACCATTACCAGGATTAGCGTCAACGTCGTCACCTGTCGAGTTTACTGTATAGGTTTGAGCCATTACAATAGTGGGAAATGCCAGAATTAGCAGCATAACACCCAGATGTTTTAATAAAGACTTGCTGATAAACCTCATCCATGAGATCTGCATTAATTCATTCATTTCTCAAATTCCTCTTTTTAAGTTTTGTGACTGCATAGCCTCCTCCTGCCGCAGTTAATAAGAATAATCCTCCATCAATTGGAGTTTGCTCGGGTTTTGCAGGTGGAGGAGGGGGAGCCTGGCCCCAGGCAGTTATCGGCAGGCAGCCAAGAATAAAACCTGCCAATAGGATTTCTTTAATATGCTTCATGTAGTCGGGAATTATAGATTATCGTTCAAATCGTCTTTTGCGTTCAGCCAACGCCGAATAATAGAAAAGCCTAACTTTGAAATCGGTTCAGATATCTGTAATATCGTGTCATTATTGCTGATTGCTCTCTCAAACCAACCTTCCTATGACTCTTTTCCTAATAGCAATAGCATTTCTTTTTCAGGGTGCAGGTTTACTGGATGATGAGTACCTGATCCGGAATTACACGGTAGAGGACGGGCTTCCGGTCAACTCCATCAACCAGATCATTCAGGATAAGGATGGGTTTCTTTGGTTCTCCTCTCTGGACGGGCTGACACGGTATGACGGTTACGAATTCAAAGTCTATACATCCGCAAATACGGAGGGTTTACACTCCAACAGATTGGGAGGAATGTTTTTGTCTGATCAGAATGAACTTTTTCTGGCTCACGAAGATGCCTCATTGACTATAAAAACGGGCGCCTCCTTTAAAACATACGGTCAGATCCTGGGGGAATTTAACGGGCACCGCAACTGGATAACCACCGATTCCGGCGGACAGATTTGGATTATAACTGCAAAAGGGTTCGCAAAATTTAATCGTGAAACTCAAACATTTGAAGAGATAGAGTCTCCTCTTTTTGAACAACAGTCATGGGGAGTTCAGGCCCTATCGGACGGTTCCGTTTTAATTGTAAATAACGAAGGGCTGATCCAATGGAGGAACGGAAATACTAACCTTCTTTTAAAAAGTGAAGATTTCTCATTCGAAAGATCAATGACCATCCGTATCAAACAATTTGATCCCGGTTCGGTGTGGTTACTGGGCAATAAAAGCTTCTTTCAATTTTCTTTTGCCGAGAAAGCGATTCAACAGAAATATACCTGGAATGAAAAGTTGGTATTTGTCTGGGATTTGATTCCTGAAGAAAACGGGTCATTTATAGTCAGTACTGCCAAAGGTTTTTATCGGTTATTCCCCGATTCCCAAACGCTCCTTGAAATCCAGCCACAATTTGACAAGGTTGATGAAACCTACAGACGATTCCAGGTTTTTAAGGGGAAGAATAATGAAGAGATACGGCTCGGGGATAATGAAATTATCATTGATGGAAAAACCACCATAGATACTCCAAAAATCAGGTCTGCGATCGTCGATACAGAGGGAACTCTTTGGATTTCAACCGTTCGGGATGGACTTATCAATATTCGCAAAAGCCGTTTCTCAAATATTTCGCCGGACAATATTCCCGGCTTTAGTAATATCTATTCGTTGGTTCAATCATCCGATGATACGATCTGGGCCGGAAGTTTCGAAAATGGGGTTTATCGTATTGCCGGAAACAACATCACACAGTGGACAGGAGAGAACAGCGGTTTATTTAACGGTATAGTCAGGTTGATTTTCGAAGATACAGATGGAACAATCTATGCCGGTATCTGGGGACAAGGTCTTTGGAAATTTGTCGACAGTGACTGGGAAAAAGTTGAAGAGCTGATACCTCTTGCAGGAACCGATGTCACAATTGAAGCCATGTATCGTGACAGCCAAAACCGTCTTTTTATGGGTTCTCATGATACGTTGATCGTGAAAAATCAAAATACATACACCTATTTCAATACAGCTGAAGCAGAGAAATTTAAAGGAGTGAGGATTATTCGGGAAGACAAAAATGGAGCGTTATACTTTGGTACCAGGGAGCACGGCCTGACAATTGTCAGGGGCGAAACCATTCAAAATTTTTCGGATGAAAACGGAGCGTTGAATAGTGCATCGATCCGAGACATTTATATTCAATCCGTTGATACCATCTGGGTTGCAAACGAGAGTATTGGACTGAATCGGCTGATATTTGATGAAAATGAAACCCTGCTTTCGACCAAGAGCGTTACAGTTGATGATGGTTTGATCAATAACTCGCTTCACAGGATCATTGAATCTCCTGACCAGCATTTGTGGATCAGTTCCAACGGCGGAATCATGAGAATATCTAAACAGGAGCTAAACCGATATGCCGATAGAGAATTGGAAGAGTTATCCGTCATGGGATTTACGGAAAAAGACGGCATGAGCAACCGCGAAGCCAACGGCGGTGTTCAAAACGCCGGGCTTTTGTCATCCGATCAAAAATTATGGTTTCCAAATCAAAATGGAATCGCCGTGATTGATCCCTCACAATTTATGCTGCCGCCGTCCAAACCCTTGATAGAAGAAATTTCGTTCTCCAATGGAACTCTTTCAGCCTATGGCTATACGGAACTTGAAATCCCTTCGGGCGAGCGGAACATCCGGATTTCATTTTCTGCACCTAACTTTTCGGCGCCGGAGCAAATGCAGTTCTGGTATAAACTGGAAGGAGTAAACCAGGGTTTGGAAAGTGCCACAGAGGGACGGCTGGCCGTGTTAACGAATATTCCTCCGGGAAGGCATGAGTTTCAAGTTTCAGTACATCGCACCGGTAATCCAACAAATGTTGCCGAGGCTACCATCTTCATCAACGTTCCGTACTTTTTCTATGAAACGGTGTGGTTCAAGCTTTTTCTCGGACTCATTGGATTACTTGCCCTGTGGGGCGGAATCAAATACAGAACACGGGTACTTGAATTTAGAGAGCGCAGACTCCAGGAACGTGTCAATCAGCAAACCCTGGAACTGCAAAAAGCTGCCGAACAAAAATCGCGATTCTTTTCCGGCATCACTCATGAACTTAAAACACCGCTCTCGCTGATTGTCAGTCCCCTGGAAGACTTGATGGAGAACCCGAAAGATATCTCTGATGAGATCGTTCAACAACGCTTCGAATTAATGTATACCAACGGGCAGAGACTTCAGAATTTGGTTGACCAGATTTTAGATGTCACCAAACTGAATTCGGATGCCATGCGGCTAACCGTCCGTCCTGTAAACATTGTGGAACTTACCCGTCAAATTACAGGACAGTTCCAGTCCAAACTGCAAATAGAAGAAATTGAACTGATTTTCGAATCGGATGATATTGAAGACTTCATTTATGTTGATCCTGGAGCGTGGGAGCATATTGTCATAAATCTTATATCCAACGCTATTCGATTTTCTCCGAAGGGTACCTCAATCTACTTGGCACTCAGAGAATTCGACAATGAGATCTTGCTAAGTATTAAAGATGAAGGAATCGGGATTGATGAAAAAGAACAACAGTATGTATTTGAATACCTCTACCAGGTTGATGGAGATAAAGCTGCTGAAGGAACCGGGATTGGACTTTATCTTGTAAAAGGATTGGTGGATCGTATGAGCGGCAGGGTGGAACTGATTTCTAAAAAAGATGAAGGAACTGAATTTATTATTCACCTGAAAAAAGGATTTCACCACATCCATGAAACGGATACAGTGATTCATGAACCATTTATAAATACGCTGCCCAAAAATGGAAAAGCCTTTCGGGAAAATATCGAAATTACCCAGTCAAACTCAGTAAGTCCCGATGCCAGCCATATCCTGATTGTAGAAGACAACCGTGATTACAGGGACTATCTTCAATCGCTTGTTTCTGTTCACTATCAAGTTAAAACGGCAGCAGAAGGTCATGAAGCTCTTCAAATTTTAAGGGATAATAATATCAGCTTGGTGATTTCGGATATCATGATGCCTGGTATGAATGGGCTGGAATTTGTTACGTTGCTTCGTAATGAAGAGAGATACAAACACCTGCCGGTCATTTTTCTTTCTGCCAAAAACCAGGAGGTGGATATAGAATTGGGCCTCTCTACAGGAGCTGATATCTACCTGACCAAACCCATTAAAAGTTCGTTACTTCTATCCCAAATCGAAGCTGTACTTCGAAGGGAAGACGTACTGAAACATCAACAGCTTGAAAATGGAAGGGGCGAGGAAGATCCACTTGTCATAAATTTGAGAGAGATTATTTATCGGCAGTTATCCAATCCACATTTGAGTGTCAATTTGCTGGCAGACTCTCTATTTATAAGCCGATCAACCTTGTATCGCGAATGGAAGAAAGTGAGTGAAATCAGTCTTAATGATTTTATCAGGAAAGTACGGTTAGATGAAGCAAAAACACTTTTAGAGGTAAAAGGTTTCAGTGTTCACGAAGCAGCATTAGCTGTTGGCTATCCGGATCCAGGATATTTTTCCACCAGTTTCAAGAAAGAGTTTGGAATGAACCCTTCAGATGTACTGAAGTAAATGCTGTAATAAATCATCAAATGAGTCTAAACATAACTCAAGTCATTCAATAGACCTCCATCTGTAAACTGCTTCTCGAACCCAGTATCTTGATTTATTCAACCCACGGAAACTTGCCCCAATTCGGCTTTCGTTTTTCGAGAAATGCATCGCGTCCTTCTTTGGCTTCTTCGGTCATGTAAGCGAGTCGGGTTGCTTCACCTGAGAATACCTGCTGTCCCACAATTCCGTCATCCACTAAATTGAAGGCAAATTTAATCATTCGAATGGCGGTTGGACTTTTTCCGAGAATTTCCTGAGCCCATTCAAATGCGGTTTCTTCCAATTCATCGTGAGGAACCACGTCATTAACCATTCCCATCTCAAATGCTTCTTGTGCAGAATAATTTCGGCCGAGGAAAAAGATTTCACGGGCGCGTTTTTGTCCTACTTGCCGGGCGAGAAGTGCTGATCCAAACCCACCGTCGAAGCTGGCCACATCGGCATCCGTTTGTTTAAAGATGGCGTGTTCTTTACTGGCTAAGGTGAGATCGCAGGTAACGTGCAGACTGTGTCCGCCACCGACAGCCCAGCCCGGAACCACACAGATGACCACTTTACTCATAAACCGAATGATGCGTTGGATATCCAAAACGTTGAGCCGTTGAACGCCATCGCCGCCTTCATAGCCACGTGCGCCGCGTACTTTTTGATCGCCACCGGAACAGAAAGAGAAAACACCATCCTTGGCAGGTCCTTCGCCTGAAAGTAATATCACACCGATCGAGGTATCTTCACGGGCATCGATGAAGGCTTCTTCAAGTTCAAATAAAGTTTTTGGCCGAAAAGCATTCCGCACTTCGGGACGATTAAAAGCAATCCGCGCAACGCCTTCTCTTTTTTTATAGGTGATATCTTCAAAATCTTTTACTGTTTTCCAGTCTGCCATGGTTTCTCTGTTTATGGATTCAATGGGGTGATTTTAGCTCAAAGGTAAAAAGAATAGAAAAGGAAATCTGATTCAGATTCAAGTGATTGTATTTTTTAAAATTTGAATGAGTTTTTTGGGTTGATCTGTATGAACTCTGTGTCCGGCTTTTTCGGCAATATGGAGATCAGCGGATTTAAATTGGCTGGACAGTTTTGTCATTATAGTCACATATTTGTGATCCAGTTCTCCGGCGATTAAAGTTAATGGAAGGTTGAGATTTGAAATCTGATCGCATATCTCTGGCATCATTCCAGCGCCAAATCCACGAAGAGATGCAGCCAGTTGTTCCGGATTTTGTTGCTTCATAATATTCTCGTAAACAGCTTTTAGATTTTCAGGTGTGTGCTGAAAAAGAGGCAAGTTGATCCAATCTTCAATAAAATTTTCAAAGCCGGATTCAATCTGTTGAGCGCGTTTTTCATCCAAAATCTGACGCGATAACCGTTCCTCATCTGATTGGATTCCACAATGAGAGCTTTCGATAAAAGCCCCGGAAAAGAGTTTGGAATGTGATGCTAAAATCTGGAAAGCCAGTCGCCCGCCCATGCTGTATCCATATAGGTAAAGATTCTCAAAATTCAATCTTCTGATAATTGACGTGACCTGATGAACTTGCCGATCAGCAGTATAAAAATCAGGATCGGTCGGCGATTGTGTTTGCCCATGACCGGCCAAATCTATCGTAATTGGATTGCAGAACGATTTCAGTTCATCCATCAAAGAGTCAAAAACGTGGCTATTTCCCATAAAACCATGAAGCATCAAAAGGTATGGGAGAGAGCTTTTGGACTGATGTAAAGTTACATGGTAGTAGAATGAATCTGTGTAAAACTGCATATTTACGAAGTCAGGAGGCCAATTCGAAGATTCATGCTGGCCTGCCTGTCGGTGACACATTCAATGATGGTAGCCTCTTCAAATTCATCCAGTTTTACTTTATTCAGCGAAGAAAGAGAATCAATTTTTTGATAGTGGATCCCGGAAGCTTTTGCGAGATGGGAAATATCCGTCTTCTGAGGTGTTTCAAAATAGGATTGAAAAATTTCCCCCGGCGCGGCTTTTTTTTCGTTCCTGTAAACAGGCAGCATCTTGAAAATGTTACCGCCCTGATTGTTAACTACAATGACCACAAAAGGGCGATCTTCTACTTGTTGAAGCGTGTACAGCGCATTGCTGTCATGTAAGAATGCCAGATCCCCAATCAGGCAGCATGTTGGAATGTTTGAGGAGAAATGGATGCCAATTGCAGTTGATAAAATACCGTCAATTCCCGCCGCTCCACGATTAACAAATTGATTCGGATGAACGTGACCAAAGGTCAACATATCTCTGGCTGGGAGCGAGTTGGATAACATGACATTCCAATCATTTAAAAGCTGTTCTGAAAAGTAACTGAAAATATGTCCGTCGGTTAGAGAATCCGTTTTTCTTACCCGACGTTGTAAAATAGAACCAGCTTTTTGTTGATATCGGCGCCATTTTTCAAGCCAGTCGATTTCGGTTTTTGGCTGAATGCGATCCAGGTTAATGGAGTCAATTTTTTGACAATAGATGGTATGAGAAACAGATATTGCATGATCCTGAGGACTCTTTCTTGCCGAGAGATGAATTACAGGAATATCATTCCATTCTTCCAACATCCAAAGCAAAGAACTTGAAAATGGCTGGTCACCAAAACGAAGAATTAAATCCGGTTGAAGGCTCTTACGAATCTCCCGATCGCGTGTAAACAGGTCGAAATGATTGATCCGGTTTTTTTGCTCATTGCTGACCTGACTTCCGGGCTCAGCAAGAACCGGTGCGTTCAAATGATTGGAGATGGAATCAATTTGTTGAGTCAAAGCATGAGCCGGATTGGCCGGCCCAGCTATAATCAACGGTTTTCCTGATGCCTCAATAAAGTCCAGTATTTTTTGATTCGGTGTAATCTCACACGCATTTGAAAACCGTTCAGGCTCTGTATCAAAAGAAAATTTTGAAAGCCTTTCCTTTTCCTGATTGAAGAAATCAACATCCGGTTCAAGTGGCTTTCGAAATGCCAGATTGATATGTGCCGCACCGCCTCTGTCGATAGAAAAATCAATAGCCTGTTTTCCCGCATAAGCGATTCTCTTCAGATCAGATTTTTCACCCGAAGGTTCTCCGGCTTCATGGAAGAAAACCGTTTGATTCCCAAAGATCTTCAACTGGTCAATGGTTTGAGAACTTCCAAGATTTCGGAGATTGGGCGGGCGGTCTGCCGATAAGACAATCAATGGCACACCGGATTCCTTCGCTTCAATAACAGCCGGATAATAGTTGGTAACTGCCGTGCCGGAAGTGCAAATCAAAACGGCTGGAAATCCTGTAGACTTACCTATTCCGAGTGCAATAAATGCCGCTGACCGTTCATCAAGTACAACTTTTTTCTGAATGCCGGGGTGAATGGATGCGGCAAGAGTGAGAGGCGTGGAACGGGAACCGGGAGAAATAACGGCGTGCCGAACACCTGAATCATACAAAGAGGAGAGAAGCGTCAGGCTCCAGGTCAGTGATTCATTCATAATTCTTGTCAAGCTGATTCAGGGCATCCATCAACGGTACAAATTTCAACAATGTCTCTTTCCATTCTTTTTCCGGGTCTGAGTCTGAGACAATTCCGCAACCGGCAAAAAGTTCTGCTTTATTGTTGTTTAGAAGAGCGCTGCGAATGGCTACTGCAAATTCTCCGGATCCTTTCAAATTAAACCAACCCACAGGAGCCGAGTACCAGCCCCGATCAATCTGTTCAATCTGCTGGATGTAGGGGACGGAATCTACTCTGGGATAACCGCCAACAGCCGGTGTCGGATGAAGCTGCTGTACAAGTTCGTGGATTTCAACGCCTTCTTTTATGGACGCCCGAATGGGTGTAAACAGATGCTGTACATTCTGTAATTTCTTAATCTGAGGCTGTTTCGGATGGTCCACTTTATCGCTGAATGGTTTCAGATTGTCATCAATTGCCTGTACCACAAAGCGATGTTCTTCACGGTCTTTCGAACTATTTAAAAGTGTATGGGCAAGTGATGCATCTTCCATGGCACTTTTTCCCCGGGAGATACTTCCGGCCAATCCTTCCGTTAAGAATACGCCATTATTGAACGACGCCAATCGTTCGGGGGAAGCGCCGATAAATGAAGTCTCAGGATCCCGCTGAATAAGAAAGTTATAACAGGCCGGATATTTCTGGCGTAATTTATGCGCCAGCACAGTTGGCACCAGCGTCCGTTTTGACTGAAATGATACCGATCGGGCCAGTACTATCTTTTCAAACTTTTTCTGTTGAATCAGATGTTTGGCTTTCTCCACTTTTGAGAACCAGCGTTTCCTGTCTTCCGGTTCTTGCAGAGTACAAAGAATATTCGATTGCGTTTTTTCTTCCTGTTCAGAATGTTGTAATCGTCCCGCAAGGTTTATGAAATCCGTAATTTTGGAAATAATTTCCTGGTAGATATCATCGGCCGGTCGGTTATCCTTTTCAATAGCAAGAGTGAGAAGGTGAAGATTACCGATTTCAACCAACATCCATTCGGGAAGTACAAATCGCGCGGCACCAAATTTTTTCCAAACTTGCCCGATGTTATGATCATTAAATGAATAACCTCCCAGAAATAAAGGGCCGGCCATGGAGTGCTGAATGGCCGTATATGCCTGAATTTCATCCTTAATCTGAACGGTCTGTTCAGTAATCTCATCAAACCGGTTTTTCCCGGTCGCTTTTAATTCCCGCACTTTTCCCGCCGCTGAAATGGAAATAGAATTTACGGGGTGAGCCCAGTAAAACTTCTCATCGTAATCGGGATTCAGTTCAAGCGCTGCGAGCGGATCAATCCCGGCAATTGGCAGTGTAATGGATAGAAGGGGAGCTTCCTTTTGGTTTACAGATCGTAGAAAATCCGTAAATGCAGGCGACTCAAGCGACTCTATAAAAGTGGTTGGAATAATGCTTTCCGAGTTATCAAAATCCATAAACAGTCAAAGCGTCTATTCAGTGTTTTCAATATAAATTGAAAACTGATCATTCCAAAAATTTGATATCCTCAATATTCAACCTTTATTGAGGCAAATATCAAAAAAGTTAATCAGTAGAGCGAGAACTATTCGGCATCATCAACGGTTCCGTTTTCAAACGGATTTTCGATGTCGTAATCTCTGGGGTTGTAATCGGCGAGCTCAAAAAAGTAATCCCAAGCCAATTTACTTTGTCCGTTTTCTTCAACCCAGTTGGGGTGGCTTTGTTTGATAAGGCCAACAACACGCTTCGCATATTTAATGCGTTCGTCGATGTCGTCAATCCTGGGAATAGCGGCAATCATCAGGTCGAGATTGTATCCGCAGTCATAGTCTTTTGGTTTTTCTTGTTCTAAAAACATGAAGATTTAATTCGTGAGAGCAATAAAGCTAAAATGTAAGCAGAATGAATCGGAATTGTGTAATAAAAATTTCGATTCAACCATATAGTTTCAAAGAGATAATCGGCCCGGATGAAAACTGAAATAGGGTGGTAAAAATTGCTATATTTCCATTCAAATAATACAGATGAAACAGAAGTACTTTATGATACAGAATTCCATACTTGAGTCTATTGGCAATACCCCCCTTGTGCGGTTAAGAAAAGTGACGGAAAACGTGAAAGCTACTGTCGCCGCAAAGGTTGAATACCTGAATCCCGGACAAAGCGTAAAAGACAGAATTGCCATCAAAATGATTGATGACGCTGAAGAAAAAGGATTGATTAAGCCGGGCGGAACCATAATAGAAGGAACCTCGGGAAATACCGGGATGGGACTGGCACTTGTGGCCGCCGTTCGCGGATACAAATGTATTTTTACCACAACTGATAAACAGAGTAAAGAAAAAATTGATTTGCTTCGGGCATTGGGTGCAAAAGTGGAGGTTTGTCCTACAGATGTAGATCCGGAAGATCCCCAAAGTTATTATTCGGTTGCCAAGCGCCTTAGTGAAGAAATTCCGAATTCGTACTATCCCAATCAGTATGAAAACTTAAGCAACACGCAGGCACACTATGAAACCACGGGGCCTGAAATTTGGGAACAGACCGAAGGCAAGATTACACACTATGCGTGCGGAATGGGAACCGGAGGAACCATCACGGGAGTAGCCAAATTTCTAAAAGAGAAAAACCCCGATATCAAAGTGATTGGACTGGACAGTTTCGGATCGGTATACAAGCACTATTTTGAAACCGGTGAGTTCAACAAAGATGTTATCCATCCCTACAAAACGGAAGGGATTGGGGAAGATATCATCCCGGGAAATATTGATTTCGACTATATTGATGATGTTGTGCAGGTGAGTGATAAACAGGCGTTTCTGATGACCCGAAACCTCGCTACACAAGAAGGTTTATTTGTAGGAGGATCTTGCGGAGCTGCCGTTTTCGGGGCATTGGAATATGCAAAAAAAGAGAATCTGAAAAGCACCGATCTAATGGTTATCATTCTCCCGGACAGCGGAACGCGCTATATCTCTAAAATCTACAATGATGATTGGATGCGCGAGAATAATTATATCGAGTAATTACAGAAAAATTTTATAGAAATGGACTCAATGAATCCAAAGAAACCCAAAAAGGGACAAAACATAGAAATTGAACTGAAAGATGAAGAGGCTACAGGAACGTATTCCAATTTGGTGATGATCACACATTCGCCATCGGAGTTTGTTTTTGATTTTATTTCTATGATGCCGGCTGTGAAAAAGGCGAAAGTTGTAAAACGCCTGGTATTAACACCCGATCATGCCAAACGGCTTGCAAACGCCCTGAATGAAAATATTCGAAAATACGAGACTGAACACGGGCCCATCGCTACAAAGGAGAAGTTTGACATGCCGTTTAACTATCGGGGGCCAAAACCGGAGGCTTGAGTTGATATGCATAACATGTGTTTTTTTAAAACGCATGTTGCCATCAAACGCAAAGCTTATCTATTTCCTGGTTAATAGCATAAGTAATATTCCCACGATCAAAAAGAATGCGTGAGGAAAGACGGCCGCAAATATTGGGGTAACTGTGCCGGTTGCTCCGAATGGTTCGATTACTTTCATCAAAACAAGATAGATGAAACTGATGGCGAGGCCGGCTGCTATGTAAAATCCTTTACCGCCTTTGCGTTTGTCAGCGGCGAGCGCAAACCCGATAATACAAACCACAATGATGGAAAAAGGGTAGGCCATTCGTCCGTAAAGTTGAACTTTTGGTAAGTCAATTCCGCCGGCCCCGATTCTTTCGATGGAACGAATATATGCAAAGGCTTTTGGATAGGTCAGTTGATAAATGTCGGATGTTCTGCGGGCCAGATCACGTGGCAAAATGTTGATGTCAAACACTTCACGATCAGTATTAAAAACCTCCACTTTTTTGTCTTCCATCACTCTTGTTACAGCCCGGTCGGTAATCCAGTTGGAGGTGGAATCTACCCAAATTAATCGCTGAGCCTGGGTAATTCTTGAGATCTCATTTCCACGAAATTCAGTAAGGAAGACCCGGTAGCCAGTGTTTGTATTGGGATCATAAAAATTGATATTGAGAATGGTGCTGTCTGAATCCTGGCGGAAAATACCACCGCGATCTATCCGTTCGCTGCCCTTAGACAGGAATTCCTGCTCGAATTCGATTCGCTCGGAATTGGCCTCGGGAATAACATAAGCATCCAGATAACTGACAATAGCCGCAAGAAAAATTCCGATGAGAATATAGGGAACCACAAGCCTGTAAAGACTAATGCCCGATGCTTTAATCGCGATGATTTCCAATCTTTCCGTCATTTGTCCGGTAAGGAAAAGGCAAGCTGTAAAAACAGCTACAGGTATGACAAGCCGCGTCATTTCCGGAATATAATTCAGGTAATATTGATTCCAGATTTGAGCGAACGTAGCGCCTTTATCGGCAAAATCATCACTATTTTCCGAAAAATCTATCAGGATAAAGATAAAAATCAGCACAGCCAACATGAAAACCGTGATGAGCAGAATCCGGAAGAAAATATAACGATCAAGTTTTTTCATTTCTCCTGAATAAGTTGGTGATTCGTATGGATGAACTGACGTGAAGTGTCAGCAAGATACCCATAATCAGGTAGAAAATATTGATTCCCCACATTCCCATAAAAGGGCTGATCATCATTCGGTCGGCCAGCTTTTCTCCCTGGATCACAGCCAGGAAATAAATTGTCAATAAAACTGAACTGATGATGGCTGCAAAACCCAGGTTTCCGCGGCGGGTTAACATTCCGATAGGAGCACCCACAAGTACAAAAATCACACAGGCAAAAGGAATCGAAAGTTTCTTGTGAACTTCACTCATGAACTCCGAGATCCTGGAATTGCGCCAGTCAAGATTTGTTTTGAGGCTTTCAAGTTCCGGTCGGTATCGATCCATAACACTAATGGCCCGGTTTAGTGAAGACATCTGTGCCGTAGGATTGGGCAGCTCATTCAGAACCACAAATTCCGATGTGTATAGTTTTACCGTATCCTGAGCAGTTTCTTCGCTTAATTCAAATACACGGGCCGGCTCGTAATGAAATGGCAAACTTACATTCTGAGACAAATTATCCTTGAATTTTTCAATCTCACTTTCCTTCTCAATATTTAATGAATCTACAACAGCAAGCATGGCTTGCGCACTCATGGTTCGGTCCGTTCGGCTTCTTTGTTCAGGATTGGAACGCGAGAAGGAGAGATCGGATAAATCAAACGTCATCCTGTGTTTCTTAAATGTACTTCGTTCAATGGTTCCGCTGGTGTTGTCTTTACCGGGAATAAAACGCAACCACGATCCATTTAAAAGAAAGAGCGACAGGGTCACATCGTTTGGACTCTCCAGCCATCCACTTTCTGCATTGATAATCGCGCGGTTCCTGTTATCCGTTTCATCCTGGAAAACACGAACATCATATAACGAATCTGTTTCTGAATCGATCTCCTTGATCAGAAAAGTGTAGCCATCAATATCATTATAAAATGTAGAAGGTTTCAGGTCGAAGGCGGGTTTTTGAGTTCGGATATCAATGAAGAGGGAACGGGCTTTATGATTTGATTCCGGCAAAACATAGTTTGAAAAATACCCCATAAAAAGAAACAGAATAAAACCCACTGCAAGAACCGGCGTGATGAGCTTAATAGGGTTAATGCCCGCCGCACGTACCGCCGTCAGTTCATTCCATTCTGAGAAGCGACCAAATGCAATCAGCGTTGAAACCAAAACAGCCATCGGAGCAGCCAAGACAACCATGTAAGCCAGGTTGTTTAAAATCAATTCGATAATAATAGACATGGGCAGACCTTTTCCCACAAGTTTGTCTACGTGTAGAATCAGGAACTGCATCAACAAGACAAACATGAGCGTTGTGAAACAGAACAGAAACGGTCCGATGTGTTTCTTCAGTAAATCTATTTGAACATGATTTAACATACTTGCTGAATATAAGACCTTGTGGAATGAGCTAATAGAAAATTAATAGATCTGTTGATCTCCGAAATTTGAGACTCCTGCCCATTGAAATATGTATCTTCTCGAATGCAACGAAAACTTAATGTATGGTTTCTGGCTCTCTTCATAAAACGAATGACGATTCAATAAATGTGGAAAAAGAGTTGGTATGGATAATACTTTCAACATTTCATGTAATACTTTATTATTCATCACCGAATTTCGGTTAAACTTTTTCACTCAACAATCTCCTATCGCAGCAACGCTACGACGTTTTTGAATTTTTATGACTATTGCAGTTAAAATTATGCTGTAAATTGTTGTCTCAAGCCAGGAAAAAATTGATCAACTCTGTGTTTGATTTACGTCGTTTTTCTCAAATTACGTTGGTAACCTTTTTTGCCTTTCTGCTATGCAATGATTTTGCAGATGCTCAGGAGGTAAGGGATGAGTATGTCTCCGACTCACCGGCAGATAGTTCCAATACCGAAAAGTTACGCAGGGCATTTCGAACCACATACGGAAATTTTGCCGCCAAACCCTTTTTGCGTCCTCTTCCAACGATCTACTTCATAACGTTGCCGGAAGAACAAGTGTATATTGAAAGGCAGAATGAGGGCAATTTTTATATAGAGAAACGAATCGGTGGTTTTCGTTCGGGAGTTCCGTCTGTTTATTCATTTGATCAGCTCGTAAGAGAACACGAAGCTTATGCAAAGAAACAAAACTGGTCGCTCCTTATTCGTGAAGCGCGCCAAAGAGAGGGCACAGGACGAGGTTTGCTCGATTTTAGTTTACAGGTTCCCGGTGGGCGTCAATCTGCATTTACCACCATATTTGGCAAGCCGGAAGTAAACCTGAGGGTGAATGGTGTTGCCCAGATGAATGTGGGGGCATCGGTTCAGAAATCGGAAGACCCGAATTTGCCGCGGGATCAACAAACGCGGGTTGATCCAACATTTGATCAAAATCTTCAGTTGAATATCCAGGGAACCATTGGCGACAAACTTACAATCCAAACCGACTGGGATACCGAACGCACTCTGGATTATCAGAATACCCTGAATATTGTTTATGAAGGGTATGAGGATGAGATTATCAAAAGTATTGAAATGGGGAATGTATCGCTGACCACCGGCAATTCACTGATTCGCGGTAGTGGTGCCCTGTTTGGAATTAAGTCGGTTGCAGAAATGGGATCGCTGCGATTTACATCGGTTGTTTCTCAACAGGATGGGGAGAGTAATGTGGAGACCATTACTGGCGGTTCACAGGAGAGAACCATTGAGATTCGGCCGGCAGATTATAGCGATGATCAGCACTTCTTCATGGACTTTTACACTCGCCAGGAGTTTGAAACCAGTATGGCGAATCCTCAGCAACTTTCCCAGACTCTCCAGATAGCGGATGTTGAAGTATGGATTCTTCGTGAAAATATTCAGACTGAAGAGGGATCGAAATTGGCCGTGGCATTGGCTGATATGGGTGTGAACCGGCTGTCTGCCGATTCTTATGCTCCTCCTGATAATCGGGCTGATCCGTTTTCAGAGAATCTTCTCGACCAATACCGCGATCCTCAAACAGGAATTTCCGCTTCCGATTTAAACATTGATGATTCCAGAAATTTCGAGGAAGGATATTTTACTCTTCTTGAAGAGGGAGTGGATTATACCATCAACAAAATAACCGGCTATATTTCCTTGCAGCGGGCTCTTGGTTCGAGAGAGGTACTTGCGGTGGCTTTTAATTATCAAGGAGGTAACGGCGAGAATATCGAAGTAGGAGAAATTAATCGCGGCGGCGGCGACCGGATTTTTCTGAAAATGCTTCGTCCTAAAAATGTGTCTACGGATAATAGCCTGTTTCCGCTTACGATGCGGAATATCTATTCGTTGGGGGTAAATAATATCACCCGTGAGTCACTTGAAATTGAGCTTCTCTATACGGAAGATAACATAGCCAGGGAGAGTTTACCCGGACGGGGCGTAACAATGCTCCAGGATCTCGGCCTGGATCGGGTGGATTCTCAGGGAGCTCTTCAGATCGACAATCAGATTGACCTTGGAACCGGAACTCTTGATCCGCAAAACGGACTGATTATTTTTCCGTATCTGGAACCATTTGGTAGTAGAGTTGCTGAAGTATTGCAGGATTCACCGGCTTCCGATGAGGATATTGAGCGTTTATCATATAGAGAACTCTATACCGAGCGGCAGAGAAATGCGGCTCAGAGTTCAAAGAACAGTTTTTATCAATTCCGTGGGACTTCAAGAGGTGGTGTGCAGGAAAACTTTAATCTTGGAATTGCCCTTGTGGAGGGATCCGTACGTGTCTATGCAAACGGAACAGAACTTCAGGAAAATATTGACTACCAGGTAGATTACTCATTTGGGAGTATCACCATCCTGAATGAACGCTACACTGCTCCCGGACAGGACATTCGGATTGAGTATGAGAATCAGTCGCTCACATCCATCGAGCAGAAAACCTTTACCGGATTTCGGGCCGAATATAATTTTACAGATAATATCACACTGGGCGGTACTTATTTTCGATTTAGTGAGCGTCCATTGGATGATAAGATCCGGCTGGGGGATGAGCCCATCAACAATGCCGTTATCGGGTTCGATGCAAACGCTCAGTTCGATGCGCCTTTTATTACACGGTTTATTGACAGCCTGCCGATTCTTCAAACCAGGGAATCTTCCGAGGTTAGTTTTAGTGGTGAATTTGCTCAGCTGCGGCCCGGGGTAGCAGAAACCCGTGCTGTTAGCCAGGCCATTCGTAATAACGAACTTTTTGATGATGAAGAAAACGGCCTCGCATTTATTGATGATTTCGAGGGATCGAATATCAAAATCAGCCTCTTGAATGCTACACGATGGAACCTGGCTTCTGCTCCCGCCGCCGTTCCCGGATACGAGGCCGATATTTCTTTTTTTGAAGAGGATGATTTTCCCGGTATGCCGATTTCCAGCACGCAATCCCGAATTGAGCGATCGGATTTGAGATCTCAGTTTGCCTGGTATACCATACCGCGAAATATAGCTTCCATATTAGATGGAGTAGAATTTACAGCTGAATCAGAACCGGTGAGAGTAACCGATGTCTTTCCCGGTCGGGAGACACAGAATCCACAGGAAGAAATTATAACAACATTGGATGTTCATTATAATCCAACATCAAGAGGGCCATATAATTACAATAGTAATTTAAGAACTCTTTTAGAAGAGGATCCTGAGAAAACGTGGGGAGGAATGACCGCAGTTATCCCGGCGGGGCAGGAAGATTTTTCACAGAACAATATTGAGTTTTTAGAATTTTGGGTGCAGCCCATATTGCCAAATGGAGAGATGCAGGGCGGGGCCGCCATAGAGGATTATAACGGAACCATGTACATTGATGTTGGGCTGGTGACGGAAGATGTGATTCCAAATACAAAGCTGAATACAGAGGATGGACTGGCCCTGAACCCAGAGACTCTGATTTTAGATAATCCATCGAATACAAGATCTGCAATACCGGCAAATCCGCCTCCGCCTGAAGGACAGTTTTCTAATACAAACCGTGAACTCGAAGACGTAGGGCTGGATGGCCTTCCCAATACCAACGGGGTAAATAACCTGAATGAACAAACGGTTTTTGAGGAGTTTGTAAATCAAATGAGAGAGCAGTTTGGCGCAAACAGTCCTCAATTCGCAGAAATTGCTTCTGATCCATCCAATGATGACTACTTCTTTTATGGGGAGGAAGCAGTGCAAGATTTACCACTTCATGAGCGATTCCATCGTTTGTTAGGCTATAATGATGGAAATACGCCCATTGATCAAAGTGATAAAAGAGCGATTACAAATCGGCCCAACACAGAAGGTTTGGTCAACCCGTCGGCTGTTTCTTTAACGAATGCTTATTTCCAATACGAAGTAGAGTTAAATCCTGCAGATCCCTCAAAACTGGAGATCGGAAGCCCTGGAACATTTATAAATGATATAACCGATCCCCCCGGTTCCGGACAGCAAGACCGCTGGTACCAGGTTCGAATTCCATTAAGTGAGTTCAAAAGAAAATTCGGGGATATCAATGACTTTCAGAATATCACATACATTCGGGTTTGGATGTCTGGCTACGAAAAACCATTTACGATGCGTTTTGCTACCCTTGAATTTGTGGGTAGCCAGTGGAGGCAGGACGAGGATATCAATAATGCCAGCGACCCAAATGCTGAGATGAGAATCAGTTCACTGAACATCGAGGAGAACTCAAACCGTAAACCGTTTCCATATCGCCAGCCCGAGGGAGCTATTCGGGCTGAAAACAGGGCTTCACAGTTACAATCTCTCCAAAATGAACAGTCTATTGTTATGGACGTCAATAACTTAGGTCCGGGTTCGGTTCAGCTCATTAAACGAGTATATCCGGGAGGATTGGATATGCTTAATTATTCAAACATGAGGATGTTTGTGCATGGTGAGGGTTATGATAATCGCGGAGATGCAGAACTGGTAATGCGTTTCGGGAATGATTTGCAAAATAACTATTACGAGTACAGGCAACCGGTCACTCCATCGGACCCAAACTTTCCGTTTCAGGAGGAGTTTAATCCCGCGAATAATGCTCAGCTTGAAGAAGAGGCCGCCCAGGTATGGATGTATGATGAGAATAGCATGAATATTGTTCTCTCTGCTTTCAATCAACTCAAGCAATTGAGAGACCAAGAACAGGGCAGTGCTTTTTCAGAAATCTATGAACAGGCTGATATCCTTGAAAATGCAGTTCCGGGAGCAGTTGTAGCGATCAAAGGGAATCCGTCTCTTGGAAGGGTCACTGAAATTGGGATGGGTATCCGAAATCCATTCGATCCGGAGAATCCATCCGGTAATGGAACACCTGTTTTGAACGCCCAAATGTGGCTTAATGAGCTTCGTGTGTCTGGTTTTGATAACGAAAAAGGGTGGGCGGCAAATGCAAAATCAACCATTAAACTTGCAGACTTTGCAACGGTCAATGCAAATGTCACTCGTCAGACCCAGGGGTTTGGCTCTCTGGATTCGCGCCTTGGCCAGAGAAGGGTCAGTAACGAATTCGCTTATGATGTGAATACCCTGTTTTACCTCGACAGTTTTATACCCGAACGGTTTGGATGGAACATTCCCGTTAATTTATCGGCAAGACGATCATCTTCCATTCCCAAATACCTTCCGAATCAGGGAGACGTTCGTTTCTCCGAGTTTGAAGATGCCGTGCGGTCGCGGACAGATCTGGATGAAGAGCAGCAAAACCTATTGATCGATCGTCAAAAAAAGGAGATTGAAACGTTCAGCGATACCTATGCAATCAACTTGTCGAATGTATCCAAAACAAATTCTCAAAATAATGTAGCTCGTCTTCTGCTTGATAATACCACGCTGAATTATGTTTACAATACTACCGATAGCAGAAATCCACAGTATACTTTTCAGGATAATTGGAATTTCAACGGCTCCCTTCGATACGCGTTAACTCTGCGAAATGTGCGATTCATCCGGCCGTTTGATTTCATCCAGGATGTACCACTTCTGAATGTTTTATCTGGTCTGCAATTGGGATATATGCCTACGAATTTGTCCGCTTCAGTGGGTACTCAGCGAACCTATGAAGAACGAAAGCGAAGACGTCTGACGGGAGAACTGGAGCAACCGCTTCAGCAGACCCATAGTTTTACATACACAACAAATGTCGGTCTGGGATATAACCTCACCCGGTCCATTTCTACGTCTATCCAGGCTCAAACTATTTTTGATTTAACGGGAATTGCTACCGAGTCGGCCAGTAGGGCGGGAATTGACAGTACAGCCTTTGATCCGTTGCCGTCCATGTCCGTTTTCAGGGATGTGATTTCCGGAGATAAAGCGGCCAGACGGAATAATTATAATGAACTTTACACAGCCAGTTGGCAGCCTCGGTTTAACCAGATTGATTTCCTGGATTGGCTGTCTTATAATACGAGATATTCGGGCGGATACCGCTGGGAAAATTCACCTTTTGGATCAGATCTGGGAGCACGGATTTCTAATAATCTTCGGCTCGATCATACTATGCGGATGGATACTGAAAATCTTTTAGATCGGATTCCATTTTATCAAAATGCGGTGGAAGCGGATGATGCAGCCAGGACGGAAAGGCGTAATACTGGAGAAGCAGAGACCGATACAACATCCTACAGTTTTGGAGAACACCTTGCGTATTTTGGTAGAAAGGCGGCTCTTGCAGTTTTTAGCCTGGAGACAATAGACGTAACTTATAATAACTCAAAAGCTTCTGCCCAAAGTGGTTACGCCGGAAGTTCACAATTTTTCGACATGTTTGGAGATCAATCATCTCCGCCTCTTGGTTATCGGTTGGGGATTTTCGAAAGCATTGGCCAGGGAAATCTGATTGCAAATCCTGACGGTGTCTCCACCATCCAGTTACCAACAAACAATACATACTCCGATAATGTAACCGTAACGGCAAGCCTGAATCCTCTTCAGAATGTATCGGTAGATTTGAACTGGCAAACCCAATGGGATCGCCGCCGTTCGGAATCACTTTCATTAAATCCACAAAATGAATTTTCTTCGGTTGAAAGTGCTTCGGGAAATATTAGTTCAAGTATTTGGGCTTTTGGTCCGGGATATGAAAAACTCTTCCGAAATCAGCTTCAAACGGCTTTTGACGGAATGGGCAGTACCGAAAATATTATTCGTGATCCGGGAGGGGGAGATAATACACTTCTGAATCCCGTAGCTCTTCACCGTGATTTTCGGGATGCGTACATGAGCAGTGGCAGATCTGTCGGAGAAAAAAACTTTGCTGTTTTTCCATTACCCAACTGGAGGATTAACTGGACGGGCATCGAGAATATGATTCCATTTATTGGTCAATCAATGCAACGGGCTACACTGACGCATGCTTATGAAGGCTTGTATAGAATCGGCTGGAATTTAAATAATAATCCCGGCGATCTGATCACACGGCGGGTGGGTGTGTTTACGGTTGAAGATGAGCGTTTTGAGTTTGAGCCGTCTACAGTAAACATTGAAAAGCGTTTTGCTCCGCTGATTCAGTTAAACGTTACATGGCTGAATGGCCTGAGAACCCAGGTTGGATACGAAACGAGTAACATCACCAGTTTGTCGTTAGCCAACAGCCAGGTAATTGAGCGCCTCTCCAAAGGATTACGGTTTTCCATTGCCTATACGCTTCGAAACTTCAAAATTCCTTTTGTGAGACGAACGGCAAGCAATGTAGACTTGACGTTGAACGGAAGTGTAATTGATGATACCGAACAGCGTTTTCGGCTCGATGCCGATTTGGATGGTGCATTACAGAATGATGCCAGTGTAATTGACCGGAATCCCGATGCCTACTCATTTAATCCGGGGAATATTTATGGGCAGTCGAGAATCAATGCCAGTGCAGTTGTGGGCTATCGTTTTTCAAATACCATTCAGGCCAATTTTGAATATGCTTTCAGCCAAATTTTGCCTAAATCCTCCGGTACATTCAAGCGCACCACACATGATATCCGGTTTAGTATTCGGATCAATATTCGGTCAACGTAGCGGCTGAATTCTTTTCTTACTTCCCAAAAGAAAGCACTTTTACCGGATCGGTTTGAGCAGCAATTCGGGCCGGCAGCCAGGAAGCCAATGCACAGAGAAGAAGTGTAACGGCGCCAACAATGATGAAATCCAGAAGATGAGGTTCAACCGGCGCGTAACTCATGTAGTAATTCTCTTCAGAAAGAGGAATGATTTGATAGGTGACCTGGAGCCAATAAAACAATAAGGAAATCCCGATTCCGGTAATCAATCCCGAGAGTGCAACAAATAAACCTTCGAGAAGAAAAATCTGGCGAATCGCCCGGCTTTTGGCGCCTATGGTTTTCAGAATTCCGATATCTTTAACACGTTCAAGCACCATCATCAAAACGGTTCCAATGAGATTGAAAGCCGCCACAATAACCATCACACTGATAACCAACGGAATCGTTTCTTCCTGAAGATCAATCCATGCAAAAATATTTCGATATCGTTGGTAAATGCTTTCGGTGACATATGGGAATTCAGTGGCGTCGCGAATTTCACCGTAGATGTGTTCTATTTGATTCGGATCGGAGACATTAATCTCCATAGTACTTGCATACTGGGGATCGAAACCGAAGAGTTTGCGAACCGGTTCTGAAGTAGTGAGAGCAAAATTATCATCAAAACGGGCAATGCCTGTTTGATAGATTCCGGTTAAAGTAAACTGCTGAATTTCAGGAGTATTGAACGGCGTGGGCAATCCTTCCAGAGCAAAAAGGGTGATTTTATCACCCACTTCGGCACCAATGGTTCTGGCAAGATCGAAGCCGAGAATCAATCCCGGCAAGTCACTTTCCTGAACAGAGAGATCATAAGCTCCTTCTAAAATATAATCTCTAAGATGCGTCACATCTCCGGATTCCGGAACTCCTTTGATCAGCGTTCCGCTTACGCCTCCGGCGGACTGAATCATAACCTGTCCCATCACTACCGGCTGAACTTCCTCCACACCGGGAAAGTCGCTCAAATAGGTTTGAAGCGTATCCGCCCGAAGGAGAGGATCATTCATGAACGTATTCACAGTAACATGCGGAGCAAATCCTATAATTTTTTCGTTGATTGTGGATTTGAATCCGTGAACAATGGAAAGTGCAATCAACAACCCGGCCGAGCCAATCGCCACACCACCAATCGCCATAATTTTGATAAAAGAAAGAAAACGGGACTCCCGCTTCTTGCTCCAAAAATACTTTCCGGCGATGTAAAGGGTGAATTTCAAGGCGGTTTAAGGCTTAAGGCTTAAGGCTTAAGGTCTAAGGTTTAGTCATTGCGAATGAAATGATCCCAACGACTGTCGGGAGAATGGAATGCGGCAATCTCCAAATTTTATTAAAGTCAAGAGATTGCTTGGCTCCGCTCGCAATGACATTTTTCACAATCCGTATCGTTTTACTCTGGCCGCATCAGTGGGAAAAACAGCACATCACGAATGGAGTCAGAATTAGTCATAATCATCGCGAGACGGTCAATTCCAATACCAATTCCGGCCGTTGGAGGCATGCCGTATTCAATGGACCGGAGGAAGTCTTCATCAACGGTCATTGCTTCGTCATCGCCTTCGCTTCGGAGACGTGCTTGCTCTTCAAAACGCTCTCGCTGATCTACCGGATCATTTAATTCAGAGAATGCATTTGCAATCTCTTTGCCATTACAAATGGCTTCAAATCTCTCCACAAGTCCTTCTTTTGAACGATGTTTTTTGGCCAACGGGCTCATTTCAATTGGATAGTCGGTGATGAAGGTCGGCTGAATTAATTTCGATTCAACATAATCGCCAAAAATCTCATCAATAAGTTTGCCTTTACCCATGCCGTCTTCAATACCAATGTTCAGCTCTTTGGCAATTCCGCGAATCTCTTCTTCGGATTTATCGGAAAGATCAAAGCCGGTTTCGTTTGCAATGGCTTCATACATCGGAACTCGCGGCCAGGGACGTTTAAAATCAATTTCGTTGTCTCCAACTTTCACTTTGGTGGAACCGTGAAGTTCAAGAGCCACTTTTTCGATCATCTCTTCCATGAAATCCATCATCCAGTTGTAATCTTTATAAGCTACATAAAGCTCAACCTGGGTAAATTCGGGATTGTGAAAACGGGAAAGGCCTTCATTTCTGAAATCTTTTGAGAATTCATACACGCCATCAAACCCGCCGACAATGAGCCGTTTGAGGTAAAGTTCATTGGCAATCCGCAGATACAAATCCATATCCAGCGCATTGTGGTGAGTGATAAAAGGACGTGCCGAAGCGCCACCATAAATGGGTTGAAGAATAGGAGTTTCCACTTCCATATATCCGCGCTCATTCATGAAATTGCGCATGGTTTGAACCATATGGGTTCTCTGTCGGAAAACTTTTCGAACCTCCGGATTTACTACCAAATCAACGTATCGCTGACGATATCGAAGTTCCTTATCAGAAAAAGCATCGTAGGTAACCGTTTCTCCCTGCTCATTTTTCACCTCTTTTGGAGTGGGCAAAGGACGAACGGTTTTTCCAAGAAAATGAAATTCTTCGGCATGAATCGTTGTCTCGCCGGTGCGTGTTTTGAACACAAATCCCTTAATTCCAACGAAGTCGCCAATATCAACCAATCGTTTAAAAACCTTGTTGTATTCATCAACGCCAACATCATCCCGGCGGATATAAACCTGGATGGTTCCCCTGGAGTCCTGAAGTGTAAAAAAGGAGGCTTTACCCATCACCCGCTGGGTGGTAACCCGGCCGGCAACAGAAACGCGCGGGGCATTATCTTCATCGGTTTCCGAATCATCGGACGATTCAATGATGAATTCAGTAGCATTATTTAAAATATCAGCAGAGTGGTGAGTGACGTCATACTCGAAAGGATAGGGATTAATACCCATATCCCGCAGTTCATTAAGTTTTTCGAGTCTGATTTCGTGTTGTTCACTAAGCGATGATTCCGTATTACTCATCAATTTTTTGTTCTGTCAATGATTATTTTTTCGAGCTTAAAAAGATAAGAAAAGTTAATGGAAAGTGGCATTCTTGTTTCTATAAAGCCTGTGATTGTAATTAGTAGAAGAAATTTGGATTTGGTAGATTTCAAATCCTTATGAAATCAAAAAAACTATACCCAATTCGGTTAGATATAAACTGCCTGCCAAAGAATATTTATGTTTCCTATGAGTCCTTTGAAGCAGGAATGAAAGGTGTTGATTCGGATCTCCTTCAAAATCAATCCGGAAGAGATTTAATCAGGGATATGGCTGTGGAATTTTTAGAGGAGGAAGAAATCCAGATTCTCACTCAAAAAAATGAAAAACCAAAAGCCATTTGTGAAGGGAGAGAAGTATCAGTCAGCTTTTCTCATACCAAAGATGCTGTTGCCGGTGCGATTTCGTTTGAGTTTAACGTGGGTTGTGATATGGAAAATATTCATCGAAACGTACACGACCGTTTAATTAACCGCATGAAACACATTGATGAGAAAGCGGACCTTTATGAGAAACTGGAACCGGTTCAGGTATGGACACTCAAGGAAGCAGCACTGAAAATGATTGGTACCGGACTTCGAAAACCGATGAAAAGCGTACGGATTTTAATGAAGGATCCGGGTTTCTTTGATGTGGAATTTGATGATGGAAAACGGGCAAAAATTTGTAGTTTTCAGCATAAAAATCATTGGATATCAGTCTGCTACCATAAGTTTCCTGATCACTAAAGACCTCATTTTATGGATATTACCTCACTAAGCCGTGATAATATAAAAGCCGGTTTAGACCGGCATGCCTCAGAACAGGAGCAAACAAGAATCATCATTTCTCCTCAGAAAATTACGTCTGACAATTTCGATGCCGTCTGCAAAACCTATTCCCAGATTGGATCGAAGGATTTTAAAACCGTTGTCGTTGTAGAGTCCACCCCGGGATCTGTAGAGAAAAAACTGTTGATGCCATCCTTCAAAAAAATTGAGACTCACCTCGGAGTAGTTGAAGCAAACGACCGTTTACGAAATGATTTTGCTGACGAAGATGATGACTTCTTTATTAATGATCATGCGTTTGGAAAGGATGCCAGCCTTTACCACCAGTTAGTCATGCTTCAGTGCGTGCTGGATGATTTCACTGTTTCTCATATTCAGATTACGGACGAAAATTCGATCATCATTAAAGAGCTTGCAATGGCTTTGGAGGAAATCTTGCCTTCACGAAATGCTTTGCTTGTATGCTGTTGTGATCTGGCTCACGCCGATAAAAATGAGATTGACCAGATATCCGAATTTCTCGATAAAGATAATCAATCAGGGTTGATGAATTATCTGAATAGCGGCGTTTCGAGTATTACGGGAATTGGATCGTTTATCACAGGGTTGCTTGTTGCGAAAAAATGGGGATTGAATATTCAGTTTGAAAACGATTCCGATTCCGAAAGTATCCATTCAGGATATGCTGTGATGCAAAATCAGCCGATTTTTGAGTGATGGGATCTTCCAAACCATCCGTCACGATTATTGGAACCGGCGCTCTTGGTTCAACGCTTCATACATTTTTCAGGGATGCCGGGTACACAATTCGGTCTACATGGAACAGTAAAGGCGGTTTGATTTACTCTGATGAATCCGGAGAATTTTACCCCATTCATTCACTTATTCCAAAAAAAGACAGTGAAACCGGGGATTTTATTTTTATAACAGCTCCGGATGATCTCATTTTGAAAATTGCCGGTGATCTCTCCAAACATCCAATATCCTGGGAGAATAAAATCGTTGTTCACTGTTCCGGAAATCTCACTTCCGATGAGTTGAGTGTTCTTTCAGAAAAAGGGGCAAAAGTGGTATCGATGCATCCAATCCAGACGTTTCGAAAAGGGGATGGGAGTGATCGCTTTAAAAATATATCGATAAGCCTGCAGGGAGATCCAGAAGCCGGGGATAAACTGCAACCCATTATTGAAGAGATGGGAGCGAAATACATTTTGCTTGATAAACAGCAAAAACGAATTTTGCATATCGCGGCGGTAATGGCTTCCAACTATTTTGTAGCGCTGATGTTTAGTGTGGAGAATTTATTGAAAGATGCAAAACTGGATGATGGCTTTGATGCACTCGAAACGTTACTTCATCAAACAGTGACAAACATTTTTGAGAAACGTCCTGCAAAGGCTTTGAGTGGTCCGATTTCCAGAGGAGACAGCGAGTCTGTGAAAACCCATTTAAAAGAACTGGAAAGGAAAGATCAGGAAAGTCTTTACAAAACTCTTGGGCTTGAAGCTTTAAAAATTGCCGAAGCATCCGGGAAATTATCGCAGGACCAGGTACAGCAATTAAAGACGTTACTGAGTAATTCTTCAGATTGATTACTCATCATCGTGAATGCGAATAGCCACAATGGCTTCGCGTCGTTCAGCCGTGCTACCCAGCAATTCTGAAGCTATTTCGGTGTCATCCGACGGTTCATGTATATCTCTGAGTACAATAGCATTTTCTCCCATTTCGCCAGCTCTCTTTTTGGCTTTTTTGATCATCTTACTCTCTTGGGGCCGGGCGGCATCCCCTTCAAGATGAAAAAGCGCAACTCGTGTAAAGTCATACTCAATTTCATCCTCGTTAAAGAAAACCCATACTTGATCGGCTGCAACCGGGGGGGAGTCGGTTGGGCCAAGCGATGTAGTCTCCATGGTTATGCATCCCGAAATCGCAAAGAGAAGAACTAGAATTGGGAATAATAATTTTGCGTGTTTCATAGTGTTCTCACGGTTTGTTACAGCCCTGTTTTGAAGATATGAAGTACGAAAGATTCCAATCAATTAGTTCAAATTAGTAAAATTTGAGGAAAGTTATTAAAGAAGGGACAAAACAAAAAAACCTTGCAAGTCATTGACTCGCAAGGTTTTTGTACCCGAGAGAGGACTCGAACCTCCACGTCCGTAAGGACATACGCACCTGAAGCGCACGCGTCTACCAATTCCGCCACTCGGGCATTTCAATATGAAGCATAAAATATAGGAAGGTTTGAGGAGAGATTACAATACCAATTGCAGAAAAATATCTTGAGGGAAAGAAAGATAAAACATCATTTGACATGATCTGAAAACCCAAACCAAAAAGCTTTAAATCATCCTTAGGCCAACCGATTTAGCGATAGAATTTTATGGACAAATTCTTTTCAAATCTAATTTAAAAAAATAATGGGGGTAAGCGCTTTGCGCATAGTCTATTTAGTATGATCACCGGGATGAGTGTAATATGTTATGCCCAACATTTACTGCCGGGTGCTCCTTATTATTAACCAAATTAACATTCATGATGAAAAAACTTTCTTTGACCTTAATGACTCTCTTGCTACCGGTGCTGCTTCTTGCACAACCGGAAACCCCCGTTGAGGAGTGGACAGGCAAAACCATTTTGCTAATTGGTGCGCATCCCGACGATGATTCGGGTAGCCACGGTACACTCGCACTTCTTAATGCAAATGGAAATGATGTATATGTAATGTTGTTAACATCCGGAAATGTTGGAACATACGATCGTAATATGACCCGTATGCGCCTCGCGCAAATCAGAAGATACGAAGAAGTTGCGGCTCTCTCTGAATTGGGTATTCCTGAATCGAACTATATCAACCTGGGATATACGGATGGTATGCTGGAATTTGCCGACCAAGAAGAAGTGGTAAAACAAATGGTATATCACATCCGGGATTTAAAACCAGATGTAGTTATTGCATTTGAGCCGGGATGGGGATACCAAAAATGGCACAAAACCGATCACCGGGCAGCCGCATATCTTGCTGTTGATGCAACCCGGGCAGCGGAGTGGCACCTGATTTTTCCTGAGCAGATTGAGCAGTTAGGAATGGAACCACACAGTGTAAATGAATATATGTTTTGGGGCTCTGACGGAGCAAATACAACGGTAGATATTTCTGATTATGTTGATAACAAAGTTATGTCCCGATCCAGATACATTAGCCAGTTTACTTCCATGAGGGATAACTACATCAGTTCAGACATTGAAGATTTGCCTGAAGAAGAAGCTGAACAGTTTATGCAAAGACTTCGGGAAAGAACAGGACCAGAGGAGCACTTTCGGTATTACAGAGGTGCACCCGACGGAGCCGGTTCCCGACGTGATTAATATTTAAAACTTGAATACGTAGTACCCAGATTCTGTACTCAAAAACCAATCTCTCCGAAGCTGTATCAAAGACTTCGGGGATTTTGGTTTTATTATTTTTGGAGTTTTAAACTAACATGTACTATTTCTAGGAAGAAAGCTTATAATCCGTAAAGATAAATTCTAAGACAAATAGTTATATATAATGCATAACGGTACGTTTGATGAAACCGGTCAGAAGATATTTGAGAAGATTGATGCTTCGATTTTCTCAACTGCAAGTGAGGCCTCCAAAGTTGTAGCATCGGAAATAGCCAATCTTATCCGGGCACGAAATCAGACAGGACAAAACACAGTTCTTGGCCTGGCAACGGGCTCCACACCTTTACAGGTTTATAGTGAATTGGTGCGGATTCATAAAGAGGAAAACCTGAGTTTCAAAAAAGTGATCACTTTTAACCTGGATGAATATTATCCCATGCATCCGGAGGAACTTCAAAGTTACGTTCGGTTTATGCATGAGAATCTCTTTGATAAGATTGAGATTCCCGAAGAGAATATTCATATACCTGATGGTACCATCCCCAAAGAAGATGTCTATGAATATTGTAAACAGTACGAGCAAAAAATTGATGAAGCCGGTGGGCTGGATATCCAGATTTTAGGAATTGGACGAACAGGACATATTGGATTTAATGAACCGGGATCACTTGCAAAAACCAGAACGCGGCTGGTAACCCTGGACGAAGTTACAAGATCAGACGCCGCCGCATCTTTTTATGGGGAAGAACGTGTTCCCCGCCAAGCCATTACAATGGGTGTGGGTACCATTCTGAAAGCCAGGAAAATCTATTTGATAGCTTGGGGAGAGCCAAAAGCAAAGATAATTAAACGGGCTTTGGAAGGGGAAGTCACTGAGCAGATTCCATCCACGTTTCTTCAGAATCATGAAAATACCAAAGTTATTTTGGATGAAGCCGCTGCTTCCGAATTGACCCGTAGAAAAACCCCCTGGCTCGTGGGTCCGTGCAAGTGGAATGAAAAGCTCATAAAAAAGGCTGTCACATGGTTAAGCCTTACGCTGGATAAACCCATTCTCAAACTTACGGATGAAGATTACAATCAAAATGGAATGAGTGATATCCTGACAGAATATGGACCGGCGTACAATATGAACATCCATATTTTCAATAAAGTACAGCATACCATTACAGGCTGGCCGGGCGGAAAACCCAATGCAGATGATTCTAACCGGCCCGAGCGCGCCGAACCTCATCCCAAAAAGGTATTGGTTTTTTCACCTCATCCGGCGGATGATGTGGTTTCCATGGGCGGTACGTTGATGCGTTTGGTGGAACACGGACATAAAGTTCATGTTGCGTATCAAACGTCGGGAGATATCGGGGTTTATGATGACGAGGCCCTTCGGTATGCCGATTTCATTTCGCATTACAGCGATGATGAAGAGGAACAGAAGCTTTTTCAGAACCTTTCTGAAACGTTGGCAAAAAAAGAACCGGGTGACCTCGACTCTGAACAAATGCTGAATTTGAAATCCAATATTCGCAAAGTTGAAGCGAGATCGGCGTGCCGCTATTGCGGAATCCCGGATGAGCAGGTCAGTTTTCTTCATATGCCGTTTTATGAAACGGGCCGGGTACGCAAGAGCCCGCTTTCAAAAAAAGATTTAGAGTTGGTAAAAGATGTGATTTTGAAAGTAAAACCTCACCAGATATTTGCAGCCGGGGACTTATCCGATCCGCACGGAACTCACAGAATCTGTCTCGAAGCTGTTTTGACGGTTTTGAGAAATTTGAAAGATGAAGATTGGATCGATGATTGTTACGTATGGCTCTACCGTGGTATTTGGCAGGATATTGATGTAAGCGATATTGATATGGCCGTTCCCTTAAGTCCGGACGAACGCCTCAAAAAAAGAAAAGCCATTTTTAAACATACGTCACAAAAAGACCAGCCAAAATATCCGGGTTCCGTCAGTAATGAATTTTGGATGGTTGCCGACGATAAAACCATAAAAAATGCCCGTGATTACGATCGGCTTGGGCTCGCAGAATACGATTCCATCGAAGGATTTTCGAGGTGGACGTTGTAACCCTATAAATTATCGCCCGTTTACTACTTGTTCTGAATATTTATTTATAAACCCATCATGTTTAGTGCTCAACCCGAAGTATTTATAGGAAGAAATCTATCCCAAAATAAATGACCAATGCTGTATTTCACGAATGGGAGATTTGAAACCAAAACATACTGATCTTGTAAAAAGAATCCGTGAAGGGGATAAAAGTGCTTTTGAAACGCTCTTTTATAAGTACTACGCACGGCTATGTGTTTTTTCCAATACGTATGTAAAATCTATCGATACTTCCCGGGATGTTGTGCAGGATGTGTATATAAAAATTTGGGACAACAAGGAAAACTTTCACATTACACAATCTTTAAAAGCCTACCTCTACCAGGCCGTTCGGAATCAGTCATTAAATTACCTGGAAAAAAACAGTCAGAAACTTCGGTTACAGGATGATTTAACGCGTCAGCGGGAAATTGAATCCGGTGAACACGAAACAGTCCTAAATACTGAAGAGCTATCCGAAAAAATCTGGAAGCTGGTTGAACAGTTGCCGGAACGCCGGAGGGCAATATTTATCCTGTACAGAAAACACGGACTTTCTTACAAGGAAATTGGTGAAGTGATGGAAATCAGCCGGAAAACGGTTGAAAATCAAATGGGACGGTCTTTACAATTTATCAGAGAACAGCTCGATCTATAGCTCATTTTGTGGGAAAGAAATGCATTTCTGTCTTGGATCAACTCACCAAAACCATTGATTTAAATAAGAACCATCTCGTGCAGGTATTGAAAAATAATATGGATGCAGGAGTGGGGGTAGCTTTGCTTTACTCTGTCTATAAGTCAAGAACAATTAAATATCATGGAAAACAAAGATAACATTTGGGATGTCATTGTAAGGTATTTAGACAATACAATGACCGGTAACGATTCTGATCAGTTGGAGACCTGGTTGAATCACAGTAATGAGAACAGGCGGATTTTGCATTCAGTAGATCAAATCTGGAAGGCTTCATCAGAAAAATCACAAGAGAATTTCTTAAAGGAGTTAAATCTTGAAAAAGATTGGGACCGGATGTCAGAAAGAATTGATTTATCCGATTCCGGAAGCAGGCGTTCACGCATTCAAAAATTCCGACGGCTTCGAAAACGTCAGCAAATTATTTCGAACCTGCTAAAAGTTGCGGCGTTAATTTTGGTGGCTTTTACATCTGTCTTTTTAACGCTTCAATACGCACCCGTTAATGAGCCGCAGGTTTATGAACCTGTTTTTAAGGAGATTTTCACCAAGGCCGGAGAACGTGCCAATGTGGATTTGGGTGATGGCACAAAAGTATTTTTAAATGCAGATAGTAAGCTTACCGTGCCCGATACATTTAGTCCATCGCAGCGTGTGGTTCAATTAAGCGGCCAGGCATTTTTTGATGTAACCCCGGACAAAAACAGGCCTTTCTACATAGAAACCAACAATGCCGTTGTTGAGGTTGTAGGCACGGCCTTTGATGTAAAATCCTATGACGATGATGAGAAAATCAGGGTAGTGGTTCAGGAAGGAACTGTGGAACTGAAAAAAGATAAATATACCGGCGAGAAACTCATTATAAATCAGGGATATCTGGGAAGTTTAAATCGGGATGCCGGTGAAATGAGTATTGAAATGGTGGATGATGTCTCTGATTACACCGGCTGGAAGGAAGGTCGCCTCATCTTTAAAAATACGCCATTCGAAGAAGTATTAGCCCACATTAAACGATGGTATGACGTAGATGTGAATCTTGAGCTCTCTAATGATTCACTTATGGAAAAGGAGTTTACGGCTGATCTGAAAACACGCTCTGTTGCAGATGTGTTTGATGTAATTAGCATGTCGATGAATATTGAGTACGATATCAATGAAACGAAGGATACAATAACCGTACGAAATAAATAAAACAGGACACTACGTTTGTTTTATCAAACAGTTAACCAATAAAAACCCTCGCGTATGAAAACCGTTACCAGCATCAGAATACTGCCGATAGTGATTGGCTTGTTGATAGCAGCTTCTCTTCAGCCAAATACTGTGTATGCTCAGGAACAAACGAAGGACACCTCGGTGACCAATCTCGTTACTTATTATTCCGTGAAGGAATATAGCTCATATATACCAGAGCTGCGGAATACGATTACTCTTCAGTTTGAAAATTTCCCTCTGTCGGAGGCGCTTTTTCATATAGCCCAGGAAGCAAATCTTGAAATTGCATTCGATCCGGGGATATTTGAAGAAGGGGAGTTAGTGACCATTAAAAACCGGAATATCCGGGTGGCTGATGCATTAGCTCATGCATTGACAAATACTGAATACGAATCCGTAATTACCCAAAACAAAGAAATTCTTCTCAAAAAGAAAGAGGTACCTGCCGAAGAAGAGGAAGTTTTTGATTTAGATCTTACCGGTCAAGTTACTGATGCGGATACGGGTGAGCCCCTGGTTGGTGTTACTGTATTTTTAGTGGGAACGAACACAGGAACTACTACGGATGAAAATGGTGAATTCACATTGACCGTACCGGACGATGCTGCAACACTTGCCTTTTCATATGTGGGTTACGTACGGCAAGAAATAGCAATCGATGGCCAGACAGAATTTGACATTGAAATGGAATCTGATGTTGCCATGCTTGACGATGTTGTAGTTGTAGGTTATGGAACCCAGCAACGGGCTGAGGTAACAGGATCGGTAGTTTCGATTCGTGCAGAAACAATTGAAAGTACACCGGTTTCCAGTTTTGAAAATGCACTCCAGGGACGTTTGGCTGGTGTGAATGTGGCTGAGTCTACAGGAGAGCCGGGTTCTGCTCCACAGATTCTTATTCGTGGTATGGGATCTATTTCTGCCGGTACAAGCCCTCTTTATGTTGTAGATGGTGTTCCAATTTCTCAAAACTTTAATCAGCAGGATCAGATTGCTTCTCAGAGTAATGCATTCCAACCGCCACGCGCCAATCCTCTGGCAACTTTAAATCCGGCGGATATTGAATCGATTGAAGTATTAAAAGATGCATCAGCTGCTGCGATTTACGGCTCCCGTGGATCAAACGGCGTAATACTGATCACTACTAAGAAAGGGAATAAAAATACAGCACCACAGGTGAATTTCCGTTCATACGTAGGAATTCAATCAGCATTCAATGTACCTGAATTGATGAATGCTGAAGAATTGATTTCTTATGCAAAGGATGCTCGTAATACTACGTACCTTCGCGAGCTGAATCCTACTGATCCAAATAGTGAGACTTATAATCCTCAGTATAACCCGGACACTAACGCCGGTCGTGAAGATAATGGAGCCACAGCCAGTCACTTGATTCCTGAAGCTTATGTAAACTGGGATGGAACAGATACAGATTGGTTGGATTTGGTTTTAGATACCTCTGTATTGCAAAATTATGATATGTCAGTCAGTGGTGGTGCGGACAGTTTCACCTACTTCCTCGGTGGTGGTTTTATGGATCAAACGGGGATTATTGAAGGATCCGGATTTAACCGTTACTCAATCAATACAAACCTCTCGGCTGACTTAACGGACCGATTGGATTTAAGTTTCGGGCTGAATGCTGCTTTTACGGAACACGACCGAAAACCAGCGAATGCTCCATATTTCGGAACACCTCCCGGAATCATTTACTCGGCTATGACACAGTCTCCCGTAGTAAGTCCATACAATGATGATGGTACTTATCGACAATTGGAAGGCAGCCACAATGAGCTTGGTGGAAACATGACTACGACCAACCATCCGCTTGCCGTCCGTGATTATATTGATGAAACCATCAAAAACAATCGGATTTTCGGTAACCTGACTGCATCATATGACGTCATGGATAACCTGGAATTCAAATCCATGGTTGGATATGATATCGACAATTACCAACGATCATTCTTCCAGGGAACACAATTGTACTATAGAGGTGGCGATCCAAGACCATTTGGACAGGCTTCCTCATCGCAAAGTTTTAACTGGTTGTGGGAAAATACATTGAATTACCAACTTGCCATTGGTGAGGATCATCGAATCAATGCAATTGCAGGTTATACCATCCAAAAACAAAATGACGAAAGAAGCCGGGTAGTTGCTCAGAACTTCCCCGATGATCAGGTAAAGACTGTAAACGGAGGCCAAATTACCGGTGGTAATCAAACCATTGAAGAATGGTCGCTCATATCTTACTTGGCACGAGTGAATTATGTGTTACTTGACAGATACTTGCTTACGGCTACAATTCGTTCTGACCGATCATCACGTTTTGGTGCCGACAATCAAACAGGGGTGTTCCCATCCGTTTCTTTTGGCTGGCAGTTAACTAACGAACCTTTTATGGCTGATGTTGATCTCTTTAGTCAGTTGAAACCGAGAATTAGTTATGGTGTAACTGGAAACTTCCAGATTCCAAACTATGGATCTATTGGATTGCTGACGGGATCGAACTATGTGCTGGGAGATCAAATTGTTTCCGGGGTAGTTCCAAATACGCTAGGCAACGGTGAGTTGACCTGGGAAACAACCCACCAGTTAAACGGAGGTGTTGATTTTGCCATGCTTGAAGACAGGATTTACGGTTCGTTCGATTACTACGTAAGTAAAACATCCGATCTTCTGCTCGAAGTGAACATACCGGCGGTTACCGGTTTTACAAACGCTTTGACCAACATTGGTGAAGTTGAAAACAAAGGTGTCGAAGTTCAGATTACTTCCCGAAATATTGTTGGGGATTTCAACTGGGCCACTGATTTCAACTTCGCTAAAAACACAAATGAAGTGAAGAAACTCGGGCCTGAAGGCGATCCGATTCTTGTATCAGGTGCTGCCGGTATCCGGCATATCACACAAGTAGGCGCTCCGATTGGTAGCTACTATGGATACAAAGTAGAAGGAATCTTCCAGACTGAAGAAGAAATTGCGAATGCTCCGGAAGATACGGAAGGAAATCCCACTCCCGGTGACTTCAGATTTGCAGATGTAAATAATGACGGCGTTATCAATGCGGACGACCGTACCATTCTCGGCGATTATCATCCGGATTATACCTGGGGGATAACCAACCGGTTTAACTGGAAGAACATTGATTTCAGCTTTTTCATCCAGGGTGTTGAAGGAAGAGAAGTGTTAAACCTTACTGCCCGTCACCTGAAAAATGGTGAAGCCAACTTTGGAAGTTATGCAGTACTGAATGATCGGTGGATCTCTCCAGAACAACCAGGAAACGGTGAGCATCCCAAAGCAGAACGTACATCCGGTGGTAATAACAACCGACCTTCATCTTACCAGGTTGAAGACGGCTCCTATATCAAGCTGAAAAATATCACGCTTGGTTACAATCTGCCGATTGAATGGATTGATGGTTTTGCAAGAAGTGTACGTGTGTATGGTTCTGCAACCAATGTGGCTATCTGGACAGATTACATCGGATTTAACCCGGAAGTGAATTTACAACCAAGTCAAGCCCTTACCCCCGGCGAAGACTACGGAGCTTATCCGTTGTCCAGAGCTTTCCAGTTTGGAATTGACGTCTCCTTTTAATTGAAATTGAAACTCAGGTGAATATTATGAAAACATTTAAATCTCTTTTATTGATTGTTTCCGTACTTACACTTTTGGTTTCCTGTGGAGACGACTTTACTGTTCTGGCTCCACAATCGGAACGAAACGTAGAAAACTTTTATCAAACCGATACGGATTTTATAACCGGCATTAACGGTGCTTATGCCGGTCTGGCAGGCAACAACGCATATGGCAGAGCCTATGCATTAGCCTTTGAAATGCGATCAGATAACTTTGCCAATGGCGGGGGTGCCACTGGTTTGGCTGAGTCGCTTCTCAGAATTAATCACTTCACAGAATTGACAACAGCCCCAGAAGTAGAGGATACGTGGGCAGGTGGTTATGAAATCATAGCCAGAGCAAACACAATCCTTAGCCGGTTAGAAGGAGCCTCTCTTGATAATCCCGCTCTTGGACAACGAATTCGTGGTGAAGCATTATTTATCCGTTCGTTAGTGTACTACAACCTGGCAGTTATTTTTGGCAATATTGCGATTCAGCTGGATGAGGTAACTACCCCGAATGTAGATATCAATCAGGTATCTGCGGATGTGATTTATGATCAAATTGCGGGCGACCTTGCGGAAGCGGAAGGTCTTCTTCCCGATTCATATGGCGGAGCGGATATCGGCCGGGCTACAAGCGGAGCCGCCGCAACTCTTCTTGGTTTGGTTCAGTTAACCAACGGTAATAATGGCGAAGCAGAAGCTGCTCTCAGAAGAGTTGTAAACTCTGGTCAGTATGTTTTACTCCCGAATTATGCTGACCTGTGGGGAGCTGAAAACGAGAATAATGACGAATCCATCTTCGAAATTCAGTACAAAGCAGGTGGGCAGGGAACCGGAAGTTCATTCACAGAATATTTCTCCCCTGATTTTTCCGTCTCTGGTGGAGTGGGTGGAGGAAATGCTCCGCAAACATTGTCAGACGATGCACTTGCTGCATTTGAAGAAGAAGATGAGCGATATTTCGGTGGTTCTTTTGGATACACTACGCCGGACGATCCTGAAGATGAAGGAAATGAATACCTGAGTAAATACGATGGCGTTCAGTTCGACGCATTCGATGCTGATAACAATTTCATTGTGTTCAGATATGCAGATGTTCTGCTGATGCTTGCTGAAGCCTTGGGTGATACACCGGAAGCCAATGCACTGATTAACCAGGTTCGTGCTCGCGCAGGTCTTACAACTCCGGTTGAATCACTGCCCGGTTCTTTTGAGGAAAAATTACTTCTTGAAAGACGCCGTGAGTTTGTCGGTGAAAACAAGCGATGGCCCGATCTGAAACGATTTGGCGTTGCACAGCCTGTTTTAGCTGAACAATTGAATGAGGATGAAAATCTTTCATACACAGCTGATGATATCCGATTGTTATATCCGATTCCTCAAAGAGAAATTGATTCAGCACCGGGTGAACTTGAACAAAATCCCTTATAATTCATTTGATGCCTCTTTCCATACCAAGTGTATGGAAAGAGGGATATTAGAATTGAACATGAAACAATCCGCTTGTGGTAACCCCAGGTGGAAAATCAAATGGAGTACGATATGAAGCAAATAGTAGTCATTCTGTGTTTAGTTTTTGCAATTGCCAAACCGGCAGATGCGCAGATAAATTCACCCGCTGATGATCCCCTTAGAGTAATCGCAATTTTCGCTCACCCCGACGATGCTGATTTCAAAATGGCCGGAACGGCAATCTTAATGGCACAGGCCGGGCATCAGGTGAAGTATGTTGCCATCACCAATGGAAATGCTGGCCACCAGGAAATGGGAGGAGGCGTTTTAGCGAAAAGGCGTCGGGCCGAGGCGCAAGAAGCTGCAAGAAGAACAGGCATAGCAGAGTATGAAGTTTGGGAAAACGATGATTCTGAATTAATGCCTACACTCGATATTCGAAAAGATGTGATTCGTGCAATTCGGGAATGGAATGCAGATGTTGTAATCGGTCTTCGTCCCAACGATTATCATCCGGATCACCGAAATGCAGGCAAATTGGTGATTGATGCATCTTACATGGTTATTGTGCCCAATGTAGTTTCTGATACACCACCTCTTCCAAATAATCCGGTTTTCTTATATATGCAAGACGGATTTTCCAAACCGAATCCATTCAGCCACGATATCAGTGTAGGAATTGACGATGTGTTTGAAACCAAGGCCCGTGGCCTGGATGCTCATGTTTCTCAGGTTTATGAGTGGATGCCGTGGACAATGGGAATGAGTGAAGACCAAATACCGGAAGGTGAAGAAGAACGGTTTGAATGGTTAAAGAACACCTTTTTAGGATGGAGCAGTATCTCTGACGAACAGAGAGCAAGCTTGGAGAAATGGTATGGACCGGAAAAAGCAGCCGGATTTGAACATGCCGAATCTTTTGAAATTGCAGAATATGGACGTAATCCAAGTGAGGAAGAAATTCGAATGATCTTTCCAATGCTGAACTAACAGCAGAATTCATAACGTACCAAAACCGATTGGCGTGGAAGCCAGTCGGTTTTTTGCTTCCTCAAATTAGCTGGATTATCATCAAGTCCACATCAAAAATACGATCAACTTTTTATGCAAAATACTACTCCAGTAATAGGAATTGATTTAGGCGCTACGAATCTCAGAGTAGGCTTAGTTGACAATGGAAAAATTACAGCTCTCGAAAAAGGTCCATTGCCGAAAGACAAATCGGTAATGTCCATTTTAAATACCATGTGCGAGATGATCGAGACTGTAGACAAGGGGGCAACCAGCATTGGTATTGGTGTTCCAAGTGTTGTAGACTCGAAAGAAGGCATTGTGTATGACGTGCAGAATATACCCGGTTGGGAAAAAGTTCATCTGAAAGACCTTCTGGAAGAAAAGACCGGGAAATCAGTTTATTTGAATAACGACGCGAATTGTTTTGCTCTTGGAGAAAATATGTTCGGCGAAGGAAAAGGCAAAAAGAACCTGGTGGGTCTCATTATTGGAACCGGGTTTGCAGGTGGGATTATCCTGGATGGGAAAATTTATGAGGGCCGTAATTGCGGAGCCGGAGAGTTTGGTATGATTCCATACAAACAATCCATCCTTGAGCATTATTGCAGCGGTCAGTTTTTTAGCAAATTAGTGGGTGTGAATGGTGAAGAAATTTACGAAAAGGCTTTAAACGACGATCCCGCTTCGAAGAAGTTGTTCCAGGAATTTGGAACACATGTCGCTGAAGCCATCAAGATTGTGCTTTATACATACGATCCGGAGTGCATTATTTTGGGCGGTTCCATTAGTAGTACTTTCGATCAATTTAAAGATGGATTTGAGAGAGAACTAAAAACATTCGGATTCCCGAATTCATTAAATCATGTTGAGATAACCGTGTCAAAAACACAGCACATTGCTGTACTTGGTGCAGCAGCTTTAACTCATAATCATCCTATTAAATATTAATTTAATGAATAGACTTTTCTGTATCTCACTTCTGTTTGCATTGATCTTTACGGGATTTGCAAACACATTATCAGCATCTGACTCTGTCACCGTTCATGTAAAAAATGCTAACTCTGGCGAGCCTGTAAAACTTGGAATACCGTTCCCGAAAGGTACGCTGTATTCGCCCGATCATGTCCGTGTTCTGAATGAAGATGGAGATGAAATTCTATCTCAAACTACAGAAGTGTCCACGTGGGAGCCGGCTGACCCGAGTGTCAAATGGCTGTGGGTTTTCTTTTTTACCGATGAATCGGGAGAATACACCATTGAGTATGGAGAAGACGTTCGGAAAACAGTACAGATTGAGAACCCGATCGTTTTTAAAAATAATCAGCGAACCAATGGCGGGGCCGAAGTGAATACAGGTCCTCTTTATTTTGAAGTTAATAAAGGCGGTTCAGGTTTTTTGGATTTAGTTCAACTGGATACAAATGGCGAAGGATTTACGGATGATAACATTGTAGCCACAGCCATTGAAGGACGAGGTTCTTTTTTGGATTATATCAACGATAGCGGTATCGATACCTCACGGGCAGTTGTTCATCAACAATTTATTGAGAAGGGATCCGGTCCGCTTCATACGATCATAAAAGTGGTAGGTGAGTATGAGTACAGTAATCCTGAACACGAAAATTCACCATTTGTAACCTATATTCATGCCTACGCCGGAAAATCCTATATAAAAGTTTATCACACAATTACATACACCGGCAAGCCGGATAAAAGCGAACCGTTAAACGGAAAACAACATGCCGATATCGCCACTCAGCCAGAGTTGATTATTAATGAGCAGGAGCGAGGCCAGGATGAAGGTTTGACGGAACCCTATGATATGATTGAAAGTACCGGCTTCAGACTTCAATATAATCTGGATGGCGAGAAAACATTCCGTTCCGAATTGTTGACCGGAAATTGGTGGGAAGAAGGCGAATCCAGCGTGTATGAAGCATCGGTTGGAAATGAAAGCAGGTATTCGGTTTTCCAAACCGGGCCGGATGCTACAATGACTGCGAACGAACCCAATTCTACTAATGAAGAACGAATAGATGGTTTTAAAGCAAGCATTTCTGCCGATGGCAATACTCTTGAGGAAAGCCAAAAAGCAGCCGGCTGGGTAAGCATTTCTGATAATGAATTTGGTGTGAGTATCGGGATCAGAAATATGATGGAAGAATATCCCAATGAACTGGTGGTTGATATCGAAACCGGCGAAGTGTATGCCTACACGTGGAGTCCCAACGAAGATCCTATGAGTTTCGAAAGAAATGATATGGGCAATGATGGTGGCATGGTTGGTAATTTCGCGACCGGTTTAACCAAAACCACCGAAACCATTTTCTACTTTCACGAAGGGTCCAAAACGCTTCCTGAAATCAAAGAAACAATGGAATTTGTGTTAGATCCTCCTGTTGCTCATGCAGATCCATCCTGGTATGGAAAAGCCGGTGTTTATGGCTTCTTTGCTGATGCCGATAACAATTTTCCCGACCTCGAAAGAGCCATGCAGTACAAGTTCCAATGGATGCTCTTCAACCAAAACTGGGAGCCCTGGTATGGCATGTTCACTTACGGCGATGTGAAGAATTACTATTTTGGTGATGACTGGTATCAATGGGCCAACAATGAACCTTCTCAGGATTACATGTGGTGGACGAACTTTATTCGTACCGGAGATCCGGAAATGTATAAAATGGCACAGGCTGCAAGTCGCCACACAATGGATGTTGATAACACCCATTGGCCAGCTCAAAAAGGTTATCGTGGAGACACAAACAGTTCTCTCGATTGGTTTTTGTCTGAGCAAGAGGAAGAAGGTTCGCCATATCTTGGAATGGGCCGCCGGCATGCCGGTCAACAGTGGATCTCAATGCTTTCTGCACACGTGTGGCTGACAGGTTGGGTTTCTTCATACTATTTGGATGGATATCACCGTGGATTGGAAATCGCCCGTTTAACCGGAGATTATTACATCCGCCGGATTTTTGGCGACCACGGATTGAGAGGTCGGCGATTATACCTTTCTATTTGGAATCTTTCTGAGTTGTACGATGCCACAAAAGAAGACAAATATCTTGATGAATTGAATTATCGCGTTGAGCTTGCCCTTGAACTTCAAAAACGACAGGGCGGAAGAATGGGAATTGACCGTTATGGCTATTCGCAGAATTATCTTTCCCACGGGCTGACGAAATATTTGCAGATGTTTGACCGGCCGGATATTGAGCAAGCATATTTAACACATGCCCGTAGTCTTCGTGATGTTCCACCAATCGATCATGATTATGAATCCTATCTCTCCAGTATTCATCCGTTGATAACAGCTTACGATTTAAGTGGTGAGTCGGAATTCCTGGTGGAAGCGTGTAAGCGTGCTACAAATTTAATGATAGACCCAATGTCTCAACCGTTTGAAGATTACGAGACACAGGCTGAACTGCAGACGGCAATGGAAGATGTCAGCAATCTTCCTATGACCGCAAGCAATTCATTCTTCAGCAGAAGAATGCCTATCTGGAGTTTTTCTATGGGACTGAGAATCTTCGGCTGGACAACAAACTACAGCGTTCCTTATTTGATTGAACGACTCGGAGCGTTGGATGATACTTCAGCGTATCAATGTGCGGATTAAAATAATCCATCTAACACCCTAACAAGGTAGGTTGACAACAGCATCAGGTACTATCTGGTTCTTTTAGAATCGGGTAGACCTGGTGCTTTTTTTTGAGGTTGACTCTATTCACTGAGGACTCATCTCACTATTTTTTTACTCAAGAGATTACAGAAGTTGATGTCCTTCGATATTCGGCAATAGAATAGATTTTCTTGGAATGAAGAATTTTTTGAACTCAAGAGTATATAAGATCTCTCTTCATTGATAATGTATGGCAAGCTTTAAGTTAGAACTCTCTTCTTTGTGTCCGTCAGAATAAAAGCTTTCGATAATTAATGATCCCTTCCAAAACCCGAAGGAACAGGACATTTATTTGCACAATGTCGGAATTATTCTACTCCGTCGGATTTTTACACTGTGTTGGCGGAAATAGACCCGGATTCGCCGGAATTGTGATAACTGTACCGTGAATGAACAAACTATCTTTGCATTCTCAAATGATTAACAACAAACAGTTAAACAATCAAATACTAAACTCTATTAACTTTTTTAAGATGACCATTTCAACTAAATATTTCCAAATACTGGGTCTGTTTCTTTTAGTACTCGGCCTTTTAGCTGGCTGTGAAGAAGATAGCCTGAAGAGTGATGACATAAATGAACCGCAACCGAAAGTGCAAATCGGCAATTATAACGAATTCGGAAAAATACTGGTAAATCAGGATAATCAAACATTGTACTTTTTCGCCGGGGATGTAACCGGGGAAAGTAACTGCAATGGCGGATGTGCTGATGTATGGCCTCCATTGGTTGGTGAATTATACGATTTCGATTTTGGCTCAGACCTGAACGGATCTGATTTCAGTACAATTACTCGTGAAGATGGCCAGAAGCAAATAACATTCAAGGGCTGGCCATTATACTATTTTTCACCCGAAGGCGACGGCGTACTGGAAGGCGCTGGTGAAACGCAGGGTGATGGACGAAATGGTGTATTCCATGTAGCCAAACCAGACTATTCCGTATTGGTAGGCCGGCAATCTGTAACCGAAGGTGAAGAGGCTATCGTCTATCTGGTAGATGATCGGGGCGTTAGTTTATATCGATCTATCAACGATGGCGAAAACCTTAGCAACTGTGCAGGTGGTTGTGCCGGAGTCTGGCCTCCGTTTAAGGCTTCCGAGAATTGGATAATCCCTTCATCATTGAACCAGAATGATTTTGCTACTGTAGTTCGGGAAGATGACCTGGGACCACAGCTATCTTATAAAGGTAACCCGCTTTATTACTTTACTCCTGATGAACAAGTCCGGGGCAATGTAACTGGACAAGGTGGTGCCGGTGGAACATTCTTTGTAGCAGATGTAGAACCAGCACAATAGTTTTACCTTTTCTTATTACATAGTAGCTCAGGTCTGATCGGTCTGAGCTTTTTTTATGTCTTCAATGAGTAAATAACGAATAACTGGTTAAGAGAAATTTGATAGCTCAGCTTTATCAATGAAATGTATATGTGTATTTGATCAGAAATACCCGGCTGTCAAATGTAGGAAGAGTTGGGACAGCTCTCTCAATATCTGTATTTGTGATCTCATTATAGACAATCCATAGATCGTTTTGCTCGGCAAAGTTATATCTGAAACGAGCATTGGTTGCAATTTGACGGGCTAAATAGTTGTACTGACTCAAGAGCTGAAGCGAAACTTTTGTATTAAGAGCGATTAGCGATCTCAACCTGTAAATGTTCAGAAATTCTGACTGATCCCTGCTCGAAAAGTTCAGGTAATTGAGCTCAATATCTCCACTGATTTCAAGGTGGCGGGACTGATTCCAGGTAGGAGAAACAGATATCGAATACTGTTCTCCATCATAGAATTTCGAAATTCTGGTTTTAAATTTGGAACGAAGTGCTTTCGTATCAGACATTTCATATTCAATTTCTGCACCAAAAAATGAATAACTGCCCGGCTCTACAAACGTTTTTTCGCTAAAGGAAAGAGGTTCAATTAAATCTTCATACCACCAGGATGCGGTAATCTTAATCCCGGCCTCGTTCTTAAATTTGATTTCCCACGGGTGTTCAATCAGCATGGATTCTATGGAGTTGTCATCATTTCTAAAAGTGCTCAGGTAACGAAGTCCGGGAGTTACTATTCGCAGGGGAGAATCGGCTGAATTGAAATAACCATAAAAAATCCTGGCATCAAAAAGCGTATAATCGGTGCGGGATTCAAAACCCATTTCAGGCTGATATCGCGGCCCGGCTCGTTTTAACGTGGACCGATAATAGAATCCGGATGATGTTCTTTTATTAAGAAATAATCGAAAGTTGCTATTATCTAAGAGTGAATAATCTTCATTAAAACTGTCGTCAAATGTTGAGGCAATTTTGAAATCAATAAAATGATCGCCTGAATAATTATAAAGAAAGTCTAAACCGGTGCCGATATTGTAGGAGCCGTCAACTCCCATTCGGGTTGTTACAATTCCGCCGAGGTAAGAATTCTCATTGATGAGATCTCTTCTGGCTCTTAATACACCAAAATTTCTTGATTCAATATCAAGAGATGAAACAGCATCGGTTTGCATATTTAGTAAGCCGACATCCCATTTACCGGTTCTTCCGGCCAGCCTGGCTCCACCCAAAATGCGAACCTGCTGTCCTTCATCCAGCCCGATTCTCCGGCTGTAAAAAAGTGTATTGGAACCTCCAAGATTAAAATCAAAAATATCGGATCTTTCCTGGAAAAACTGGCGTTTCTCCGGGAAAAAGAGGGGTGTTCTTGTAAGGTTAATTTGCGCTTCATCGGCTTCAACCTGGGCAAAATCTGTATTTACAGTTATATCGAGATTCATATTGCCAGAAACAGGAATCTTTATATCCAGGCCGGCTTCTGTTGTTAAATCATCTTTTCGTTTGTATCCATCTGCGGTGCTTTTTAATTGGTTTAATTGATCAAAACCGCCCAGTACATAGGGAGTTATGTAATAGGGTTTCTTATAGTCGATTCCCTGAAGCCTGATTTTTTGAGCCTGAGATGGTTTTGCAAATCCCCTGTTCCAATCTGCCGGGATAGCCGGGAAAACATGGCGTTCTGCTTTTCGGGCAATGTAGCGGTACACAATCATGCCCATAATAACTTCATTGTTTACCTCCTGAAAACCAAGACTTGAAAAGGGGATACGCATTTCTACAAACCATCCTTCATCGGTGGTAGTCGAAGCTGAATCCCAGAAGGTATTCCAGTTTCGGTTATTTGAATCTTCCCCCTCGGCGTCATTTGAAATTTGCATATCGGTTTTGTTTCCCGCCGGGGTTGTGAAAAACCATTTTGCATTTTCACTGTCATTATAAGAATCCAGCACAATGGCGAACGTATCATCTCCGCTATATCGGTCTCTGTAAAGTGAATTTGTTGTAATCTTATCCGGCTCCGAGTCATACAATTGTCCCATTACGTAGACATACTCGTTATCGTACGCCACTTTTATGATGGACTTCTCGGTCATATCACCCCGAAAAACAGGCTGATACATGACTACGGGAAGGGGTTGAATGGTCTCCCATATCTCTTCATCCGGAATGCCGTCAAGTACAATTGGAGTATCAATTTTTGTGATGGATAAAATATCAGAAGTTTTTTCGGGAGTGCTAAAAACCTGTAGAGTGAGCAGGAGCAGGATATAAATGAGCAAAGCTAAGAAATGATATTTATGTTATTGAACCCAGTCAGGAATCACGCCAATCTCTATTCCAAATACATATGCAAACAGAGTATAGGCAGCCAGCGTCAGGATAGTGGAGATGATAATATTCAGCCAAAAACCGGCCTTCGCCATTTGTGGAATTGATACCCTTCCGCTTCCGTAAATAATAGCATTGGGAGGTGTAGCCACGGGAAGCATAAATGCACAACTTGCCGAAATTGCAGCCGGTAATATAAACATCATGGGATTTTGTCCCATCCCAATAGCGGTTGATGCAAGAATGGGAAGAAAGGCAGCTGTTGTTGCCGTGTTACTTGTGATTTCAGTAAGAAATACTACAATTAAGATGACTGAAAAGATTAATAAAATGATGGGAAATGTTTCGAGGCTTTGAACACTTTCACCAATCCAGGTAGCCAGCCCGGATGAGCTGATAGCCATAGCGAGACTTAAACCGCCTCCGAAGAGAATCAAAATTCCCCAGGGGAGTTCCTTCATATTATGCCAGGCCAGTAATTTCTTTTCGTCAGTAGTGCCTGATGGAATAATAAACAGAATAATTCCGGCTGCAATTGCTATACCGGCATCTGACAAACCAGGAAGGATTCCCGTGAGTAAAGGCCTGAAAATCCAGAGCATAGCAGTAATAGTGAAAACAATGGCAACACGTTTTTCCGGTATTGTAATGTTGCCTATCTCTTTGAGCTTGGCTTGAATTACATCCCGGCCACCGGGCAGTTCTTTAAGTTTTATGGGGAAGACAAGTTTAGAGAGGATGATATACATCAACGGGAGAAGTACCAGGATCAGTGGAACGCCGATACTCATCCAACGGACAAAACTGACTTCAACCTCATAATTTTCCAGCATAAAACCGGCAAAAAGTGCGTTTGGTGGAGTTCCAATTAATGTGGCAATCCCACCGATGTTGCAGGCGTAGGCAATGGCAAGAACAAGGACAATCTCAAAATTTGTGATTGATGAATCACCGGAGTCCTCGCGTTCTGTAAAATGTAATACAGAAAGTGCAATGGGAAGCATCATCAAAGCCGTGGCGGTGTTACTGACCCACATACTTAAAAATGCCGAAGCAATGATAAAGCCAATAATAATGGATGATGGTTTTACTCCTACAAAATTGATGATTCGCAGGGCAATCCGTTTGTGCAAGTCCCACCGCTGCATAGCAATGGCAATGATAAATCCGCCCATAAAAAGAAATATCAGGGGATTTGCGTAAGGAGCGGTTGAATCGCTGATGGGTGCAATTCCAAGAACCGGGAGAAGTACAATTGGCAGGAGGGAGGTGGCCGCAATAGGGATGGCTTCGGTGATCCACCAGGTCGCCATCAAAACGGCAACGGCTGTTGTTTTCCAGGCCACATCACTCATAGATTCAGGTGAAGGGAGTATCAGAATAGCAATAAAAAACAGTAACCCAAGGTAAAGCCCACTTCTGGAAAAACTAAGGTTTACTTGCAAACTTGCTCCGGTTTTCTAATAGTTGATGATATATGTGAAAGACCATACTAAAAGCGCTTACCCCCATTCAGAATTTGTCAAAAACTTGTTGACTGAAATAAGGCTTTCATCATTCTATGGTACGATGGTGTCAGTTGTATGGACCGGCGTTCCATCATTCGCTCCATGGCTTCAACGGCTTTATCGAAATGGTAAGGGACAATATCGTTGCCGCTTACCCAACTAAAGGAGGGTACAAATTTCGGCGGATAATTATCAGAAAAAAGATTACAGCAAACTCCGCATAATGTGCCGGTATTCAGCATGGCGTTGATCCCCGTTTTGCTGTGATCTCCCATAATGGTCCCGATAAATTGCTGGCCGGTATCAATTTCTTTTTTAGTTTTCCAGTCCACAACTTTTACGCTGCTGTAGTTATTTTTCAGGTTTGATGTGTTGGAATCTGCACCTAAATTAACCCACTGACCAAACACGGAATTTCCCACATATCCATCATGTCCTTTATTGGAATAGGAATGGAAAATAGTATTCGCAATTTCGCCGCCCACTTTGCAAACCGGACCCACTGTAGTATCCTCATAAATTTTTGCCCCCATCTTTACTACAGATTTCTCACAAATGGCGGACGGTCCCCGGATAACTGCATTTGCCATAACCCGTGCACCTTTGCCAATATAAATGGGCCCGCCGTCCGCCAGTAACATAGCTCCCGGTTCAATAATGGCACCCTCTTCAATAAAAATGTTCTCTTCACTCGTAAAAACAGCGTGGGGAAAATCCTTTGTATTTCTCTCAAAATTGTTTCGAATTAACTCAACGTCGCTACTAATCTGATCACCATTAATCTGAAACAATTCCCAACTATTTTTCAGGGTAATCAAACTATCATGATTTAAATTTTTGGCGTTTATATCGTCAAGGTCAATTCCCAGTTGTTTCCATTTCTCGTGAGTTTCATACGAAATGAACGCTGCAACCAGTTGATTGTCTGAGATTAAACCTTCATTTTCATTCAGATTTTTGACTTCATTAGTCAGGCCGTCTGATGGAATGAATCTTGGGTTGATCCAAAGTGCAAAATCGGAAGGATCAGAAATTTTAAATTCATCAAAAACACCTTTCAGGTGATTTCTTAATGTGCCGGCAGACTTTTGTTTGGGAACATTGAGTGCGTGAAGCCATTTATCTCCGAGAGTGAGAATTCCGACCCGAAGATCATAAACGGGACGGGTTAAGGTGAGGGGGTGAAAATTCTCGAGAAAATCATCCTCGAAAAAACAACAACGGGTTTTCATATCACTAATTGATTCTTTTATTCCTTAAGGAAGTTGTGTTAAATTAGGCAATAAAATAAAATAGTTTAAAAAATATCATTATGTGCGGGATTGTAGGATACGTAGGAGACAGAGACGCTTCTGAAGTTTTATTAAAAGGGCTGAAAAGGCTGGAATATCGGGGCTACGATTCGGCCGGAATTGCACTTATTAATGGAGATTTACAATACAATAAAGGAAAAGGAAAAGTTGATAGGCTGGCAAAAAAAGTCCGGGAACTCGGTACTTCCGGAAAAATTGGAATCGGGCACACCCGGTGGGCTACACATGGCGAGCCAAATGACGTCAACTCTCATCCGCATCTCAGCGAATCTGGTGAGATTGCAGTTGTGCACAATGGAATTATTGAGAACTACAACACGCTGAAAAAACAGTTAATTGAACGGGGGAAAACATTTCACAGCCAGACAGATACCGAAATTGTCGCGCAACTTCTCGAAGAAATCTATACAGCTTCTACAGGAATTACTTTTGAACAGGCGATTCAGCTAACCCTGAAACAGATTGTCGGAACCTACGGTTTGGCAATCGTGAATAAGAATGAGCCTGATAAAATCTATATAGCCCGAAAAGGGTCACCACTGTTGCTGGGCATTGGTGATGGCGAAATGTTTATAGCCTCGGATGCATCGCCAATCGTGGAATACACCAATAAAGTTGTCTATCTGGATGACGGGGAAATGGCAACAATCACAAAGGATAGTTACAGTGTAAAAACGATTGAAGATGTAGAGCTGACCAAAGAAGTTCACGAACTGGCTATCAGCATCGATGAGATTGAAAAAGCAGGCTATCCCCATTTTATGTTGAAGGAAATATTTGAACAACCGCGCTCCATTGCCGATTGTATGAGGGGACGGCTGAATGTAGAGAAAAACATTATTCAGCTTGGTGGTATTGAAGATGTAATGGACGATCTTGTAAATGCAAAACGAATTGTCATTGCGGGGTGTGGAACAAGCTGGCATGCAGGATTGGTTGGTGAATATTTGTTTGAATATTTGGCCAAAACTCCGGTTGAGGTAGAATATGCATCCGAGTTTCGTTACAGAGATCCCTTGATAGGAGAAGGAGATGTACTTCTTGTAATTTCCCAAAGTGGCGAAACGGCCGATACAATTGCAGCACTCAGAGAGGCAAAAAAACGGGGAGCTTTGGTTCTTGGAATTTGCAATGTGGTGGGTTCTACCATTTCGCGTGAAACAGACGCAGGAGTTTTTACCCATGCAGGCCCGGAAATCGGGGTGGCATCTACAAAAGCATTCACGGCCCAAGTAGTTGTTTTGACAATGATGGCCCTCGCCGTTGGGAAAAGAAAAGGAATATTAAGTAATAATGAGTTTGCTGATTTTATCCAGGAATTGGCAAGAGTTCCTTCCAAAGTCGAATATATTTTAGAGCATATTGATGAGGCAGTACAAAAAATGGCCGGGCTGTTTACCTATGCTCCCAACTTTCTGTACTTGGGCCGTAGTTATAATTTTCCTGTAGCACTTGAGGGCGCTCTCAAACTAAAAGAGATCTCATACATTCATGCAGAAGGATATCCCGCAGCAGAGATGAAACATGGTCCTATTGCTCTGATTGATGAAATGATGCCTGTTGTTGTGATTGCAGCGACCGATCATACCAATGAAAAAATGATTTCAAACATCGAAGAGGTAAAGGCCAGAAAAGGACGGATCATCTCTATCATGAATGACGAAAATTCCGATGTAATTGATCTCTCCGAGTTTCATATCTCAATTCCCACAACAAAAGATTGCTTTACACCACTTCTTACAGTTATACCCTTGCAGCTCTTGTCCTATTACATTGCTGTGAACAGGGGATGCAATGTAGATCAACCCCGAAATCTCGCGAAAAGCGTGACGGTTGAATAGTCTTAATCTTTCTTTTGAGTATTGATTTCTCTCATTTTGGAAAAGTTATTCACGTTTGCAGATACAAATTTTTTCTAAAGGGTGTGAATAACTTTTCTAAAAAGACTGCTCCTCTCAAGATCATCCCTATTATTCTGCCTGTTAATATCATTTTTGAGCCGTTTTTAAATAACTAAAAAAATATTTGTTAATAATTTATAATGTGGATAACTTGCGGTTAAGGCTATTTTTACTTACATACAGACGTGATTTTCAACCACCAAATTTTTTGTGTTCTTAAATGAGAAATTGGAAAGCAGTTTTATTTAAAGTTGCAGTACTCATTGTTATCATAATCGTTGCTTTTACAGGATAACCATTCTTTATATCAACATTACTGGAAAAGCTTGGGACTACTGATTTCTGGTATTGTGTGATTTTTTTTGTAGATGAGGTCAGATTGACAAAATCGGTGTTTAATACCGATAGATCATTTTATGATGTGAAATGCCATCTACTGTATAAGCTTCACTTATTTTGTGAAATCCTAAAGATTCATAAAATGCCAACAGGTAACTCTGGGCTTCGATAATTACAGTATCGATATTTTTTTTAGAAAGGACTTCCAGCGCCTTTAGCATCATTTCTTTGCCAAGACCCTGCCGGCGGTATTCTTTATGTACGGCAACTCTGCCAATCGAAGGCTGATTAAACTTTGTATTTTCCGGCACGATTCGTGCGCAGGCGACAACATTGGTTCCATCTTTCAGTAGCAAGTGTTCGCAAAGTGGATCATAATTATCCAGGTCATTATAGATACAATCTTGTTCAATAATGAAAATATCCTGTCTGAGCTTGAGCATCATGTAAAGATCCATAGAGGAAAGGTCATCCAAACTCTGGGCATAAATCAACTGCATAACTAAACTTTATTTGGTTTGATTCGTATTGAAGTGAAACCTCCATTTAATCATCATACCTATGTTAAAAATATTGCTCATTAATAGCATTGTTGTTTTTCTGGGAGCCTATATCCTTGACGGCGTTAAAATTAAAAGTTTTTGGACGGCCATCGGTGTTGCGATTCTGCTTGGTTTGATTAATATGTTTATCAAACCACTCATTGTATTATTAACGTTGCCGCTCACCGTTCTAACACTCGGGCTTTTTGTGCTGGTTATCAATGCCTGGATTTTGATGATTATTGATAAAATGGTTGACGGGCTTACCATCAAAAGTTTCTGGTGGGCTGTTATTTACAGTATCATTATTTCTGCGCTCAATTCCGTTCTGCTCTGGATTTTCTAAATCAATTCGCTTTAAACCTCATCAAGAATTAAAGGATGTCGTTCAAAGTACGGCATCCAAATTCGATTTCGATTAAGTTTTTAAAACTTTCTTTGATAATCTTTATCTATGTTCTAAAACGATACTTTGTTTTTCATATCTTCAGTTAAGGTTATCAATCATATTGTTTTATCTTCTCTTAAAATCTATGGTTTCTAAAAAAGTAGTTGTTAAAAACGAATCCGGTTTACATGCGCGTCCTGCCTCTGTTTTAGTAAAGACCGCTTCCAGGTTTAAATCTGATTTTTTTATAAAGATGTACGGATACAAAGTTAATGGAAAAAGTATCCTGGGTGTTATGACTCTCGCAGCAGAATCGGGGGCAGAAATGGAGCTTATTCTGGAGGGACCAGATGAAAAAGAAGCCCTGGAAAAGATAGCCGAATTATTCGAAAATAAGTTCAACATGGCATCCTGATCATGAAGGATTTCCACACAAAAGTATTTTCAGGTCGCCCAGCAGCTCACGGAATCGGGATAGGCAAAGTGTGGACACTCCGTGATGAAAGCAGTGCTGTTCACCCCGAAAAAATTGCTGAATCGGATATCGAAAAGCACATCGGCAAATTCGAAAAGGCGAGAGAGCTGGTGAGCAGTGAGTATGAGAAGCTGAAATATATTCCTGAGGATGAAGAGCTTGAAGAGATTATTGATGCTCAAATTCAAACACTTTATGATCCCGAAGTAACTTCCTCAGTAAAATCAAAGATCGAGAAAGATCAATTTGCGGTTGAATATGCCATCTTCAGCACGTTTAACGATTACATTCAGTTGATGGAAAATTCAGGTTCTGCATGGGCCAAAGACCGCACCATCGACATTGTTTCGGTCCGGGATGAATTAATACGAGCTACCAAAGAGAAGAAAAAGGGGTACGCCGTAAAAAAAGGAGAAATCGTCTTTGCTGAAGAAATCTCACCGACGGCGATGGTTTATCTGAGCCGGATTAATATTGCAGGAATTGTGATGGAAAAGGGCGGGCTTACTTCACACGCCGTAATTTTGTCGCAATCTTTGGGAATTCCCTGTGTGATTAATGTCCACTGGAACCGATATAACATCTATGACGGCAGCGATGTAATTATTGACGGAACCACGGGTCAGGTGATAATCAATCCCACCTGGAAGCAGAAAGAGCAGTATAAACGCCGTAGAGAGGACGAGCAAAAACGTTTTGAAAAAGCTCTTGAATGGGCTAATAAACCTGATAAAACGGAATGCGGCTCACAATTTACACTTCGTGCAAATATTGAATTCCTCGAAGAATTACCCAGATTAAATACACACGGAGCTAAAGGAATCGGGCTATTGAGAACAGAAACGGTTCTGTTTGATTCGGAAAAATTTAATGTAGAGCAGCAGGTCGAGTTTTATGGAAAAGTATTGGAGGCTGCCGGTCAAAACTCTGTAACCATTCGCTTGTTCGATGCCGGGGGCGACAAAATTCTTGATGATTCCTCATTTGAAGACAATCCGTTCCTCGGCTGGCGGGGAGTTCGAATGTTGTTAGACAAAAGAAAATTACTGAGAAATCAACTGGAAGCAATCTACCGAGTATCTGGTCATTTTTCTGGGAAAGTAAAAATTTTGATACCGATGGTGTCTAGAATCGATGAGATCCGGTCGGTGAAAGAAATTTGTACGAATGTAATGAAAAACCTTGCTCGTCAGGATATTCCCTTTGATGAGAATATTTCTATTGGAGTGATGGTTGAGGTGCCAAGTATTGCTCTGATGTCTGAGTTTGTAGCCAAGTATGTGGATTTTTTTAGTATCGGTACGAATGATTTAACCCAGTATACTCTTGCCGTAGATCGTGGAAATGAGAAGATTTCACATCTGTTTGACAGTTTTCACCCGGCTATCTGGAGACTGATAAAAATCACTAAAGAATCAGCCGATAAGCATAATATTCCGGTTACAGTCTGTGGGGAAATGGCATCGAAACCAGAAGCTGCCGCTTGCCTTCTTGGTATGGGGATTAATGATTTGAGTATGAATACCGGTTCTATTCCTGCTGTTAAATCTGTGCTTTGTAGCCATACTTATAAGGAGATGAAGGATCTTTCCGATAAAATTTTAGAAACTGAAGAATTGGATCAGGTCTATGAACTACTGGAAGGTTGGAGGGCACTTTATTGATTAGCAATTTTTTGAAATTCCGATGATCTTAAGCTTTATCAGTGGTTTAAACTTTTTTGTTAAGACGGGAAACGCTCCCATCTCTAATACTTTTGCTATAAAACCATTTTATTTTAAATAAATAAAGTTTAATAACATTTTTAACATAATAATAAACTCATAAACATTTTATATCATAAGATTATTAGGTAGTTTCTGTGTGTTAAATTTCAAATAGCAATCCAACGATCATGTTAAAAAAGACTTTTACACCAAAGAGAACAATTTGTAAGGTAACATTTTCAATCCCAGTAGAGTGGGCTGAAAATAGTGTTCAACTTGTAGGCGATTTTAATGACTGGGACAAGGAATCAGACAGCCTTAAAAAAAAGAAGGATAAATGGGAAGTAACCCTGCGGCTGAAACCAGAAAATGAATACCGTTTTAAATATTTAATTGACGGTGAAAAGTGGGAAAATGACGATGCCGCTGACAAATATGTTGCCAATGATTTTGGAAGTGAAGACAGCGTTGTGGAAGTAGGAAAGTAAACTCATGTCCAAAAAATTCGATGTAGATCAGTTTCGTCATATACTTCAGACTTCCTGGTTGGGAAGTGAATTTATCTACCTCGAAAAAACAGATTCCACCAATTCTTACTTGAAAGGAATTCCCTCTTCCGATTTATCCCACGGAACAGTCGTTTTGGCTGACCATCAGTTGAAAGGGCGGGGACAATACGAGCGAAAGTGGGAGGCTGAACCCTTTAAAAATCTTACATTTACGGTCGCATTTCGGCCAAATGTAAAAGAGCGGCTAAACCTGCTTTCTATTGGTATTGCATATTCCATTACAAAGACTTTAGAACCTCACATATCAGAGTCTAAACAGGTTTGTCTTAAATGGCCAAACGATATTCTCGTAGATGGAAAGAAACTGGGAGGCGTACTTACAGAATGTATTTTTAATGGCTCCAGAACCGATCGCGTTTTGATTGGTTTTGGTTTGAATGTGGGACAGAGTCATTTTAGTAATGGTGTGAAAGAAACTGCGATTTCATTCAATGAAGTATCGGATTCCACACTTTCCAGAGAAGAACTTTTGAATGAGCTCTTACTCGGAATGGAAAATATCTATCAACGGTGGTACAAACGAGATGAAACTCTAAAAAAAGACATCAGTAAAAAGCTTGTTGGTTATGGAGAATGGGTTCAGGTAAGCATCAATGGAGTTATCCCCAATCAAAAATTCAAATTTATCGGGATAAACTCGAATGGAGAGTTAATGATGTTGAATCAGCAGTTGGATGTCAATACATTCACATATGAGCAAGTTCGAATCATCCCCGATAGCGAAGGAATTTCAGCAACAGAAGCAGGTCCATCTGTCTCAACCCAATAGCCGTGTCATTGCCGGGGTTAGTGGCGGACCGGACTCGATGGCGATGCTCTATCTGTTGCATCGGTTTGATGTAGAAACAATTGTTGTACACTGCAATTACCAGCTGCGCGGTGAGGCGTCAGACAACGATCAGAAACTTGTGGAAGACATTTGTATGCATTGGGGCATGGAATGTGTGTCGCTCCGGTTTGATTCTAAGATGGAAGCTGTTGGTAAAAATTTCCAGGATTGGGCCCGGTATCGACGTTATGTAGCTTTTGAAGAGCTCAGAAATGAACTTGAGGCCGGTCTTGTTCTCACGGCTCATCACCAGGATGATCAGCTTGAAACAATTCTCCAAAAAATTTTGAGGGGAGCCGGCCTTGCTTCCTGGAGGGGCATGGAAGTGATAGACGGAGTTTTATTTCGTCCGTTGTTGAATATTTCAAAGGCGGAAATTATGGATTTCGTCGAGGAGTTTAATATTCCCTATCGCATCGACAGAACGAATGAAGAATCGACCTATGCACGTAATTTTATACGAAATCATTGGTTCCCTGATCTGAATCGTCTATTCCCGGGATGGAAAAATAACTTGCTAAGAGTTACCGATCGATCGAATGAATTTTTTGCAATGGTCGGTTGGATGTTAAATCAAACAAGGGAAGGGAAGAAGCAATTAAACCGTAAAAAATTTCTGGATCTTCCGCAGGATATTCAGCCGTCAATTCTACTTGAATTTATCAAAGAGTGTGAGATTGATGCAGAGGTGAGTCTTGGTTTTTTGGAGAATTTGGACGAACTGTATCATTTGGAAAGCGGGCAAAAACTCCAAATTTCTGGTGAGCATTTTATTCAGCGAGATCGAACGGTTTTTAAAATTGTAGATGATTCATCTCCTGAGAAAATCCATTATAAAATTTATGAGGATCAGATAGGTAACTCTCTGGAAATCAATGGGTTTGCCTTTTATAAAGAAGAGATTTCGGAACAATTTTATAATAAAATTCTATACCTCGATATCAATCAAATAGCATTTCCCTTAACCCTGAGATATTGGAAATCGGGCGATCGTTTTCAGCCATTTGGAATGGGGGGCACTCAACTGGTCTCCGATCATTTAACAAATCGAAAAATTCCTTCGGACTTGAAGAAGGATGCGCTTGTGTTGGAATCTTTTGATGGCACAATTTGTGCTCTTATATTTCCGGCTAACTTAAAATCGAACGCCATAGGAACCATTTCCGAAACCGTTCGCTGTACTTCATCAACCACACAAACCTTAAAAATCAGAAAAGTTGACTGACATGGATTTGTATCAACCGGAATATGTAAATATCAATGGAGAAAAATTTCGTGTGTATCTCACTCACGAAGAAATACAGCAGCGAATCCGGCAACTGGGTGATCAATTGAGCCACGAGTTTAAAGACAAGAAGCCCATCTTTATTGGAGTTTTGAACGGTGCATATATTTTTCTGGCTGATTTGATGCGTTACGTAACCATACCCTGCGAAGTGGATTTTTTGAAGTTGAGCAGTTACGGCGATGAAAAAGTATCATCCGGACAGGTAAAACAATTGAAAGAGATTGATGCGAATTTGAAAGGACGCCACGTAATTTTGGTGGAAGATATTGTAGATACCGGTTTATCGATGAAATATCTTGTAGACAAAGTAGGCGAGTTGAAACCGGCTTCGCTTTCGGTGATAACGATGCTGCACAAATCGGACGCAACCAAATACAATGTTCAAATTGATTACGTCGGTTTTAAAATTCCGGATCTGTTTGTTCTGGGATACGGCCTTGATTATGCCCAGGAAGGCAGGAATTTAGCACAGATTTATATTCTCCAGGAAAAAGAAGAGAATTAGAAATAAATTCAAATCCCGGGTTGCAAAGGCATATAAAAGGTTCCTATATTGGATGCTCTTTAAGAGTCATAATTTGACCGTTCGGAGAGGTGGCTGAGTGGTCGAAAGCGCTCCCCTGCTAAGGGAGTATACCCTGAAAGGGGTATCGAGGGTTCGAATCCCTCCCTCTCCGCAAATTCGAAATCTTCCTTGAACCGTATTTAAAAGCCGTTTCAACAGGTCAAGCGAAGTATCCCGTAAAATCTCTTCTCATTTTTAAATGTTCGATGGTTTAACACCCTTGCAGGATCAACTGGCCATTTCTGAAACGATGCTGACACTACTGCTGGAAACAGCAATTCTTATATTGTTTGTAATCGCTCTGCGTTCTATTGCATCAAGGTTTATCAGAAAGAAAGTACGATCAAAAGAACTCCAGAGACGATGGCTGGTCCAAACCCGGAATGCCATGATTTTGGTATTAATATTCGGGCTGATTTTTATCTGGGGTGAAGAACTTCGCACACTCGCTCTTTCGGTTGTAGCCATCGCCGTAGCCTTTGTAGTAGCTACGAAAGAACTGATTATGTGCGTGACCGGATCCATTTTAAAAACCGGGGCCCGTTCTTTTAATATTGGCGATCGAATTCAAATCAAGGATTTTCGGGGTGATGTGATTGACCAAAACATTTTGGCAACGACTATTCTTGAAGTTGGTCCGGGTAAGCTCACCCATCAGCGTACCGGACGGATGACCGTCATCCCCAATGCCATGTTTGTATCCGAACCCGTTATCAACGAAAGCTATACGCATGATTTTGTGCTGCATGTGTTTACAGTTCCTTTCAAACGTGATGAAAACTGGCGTGCTGCCCAGGAAGCCTTCCTGAAATCGGCAAACAAGTATTGCAAACCTTATTTAAAAGAGGTGAGAATGCATATGGAATATTTAAGCCAGGAAAAAGGACTGGATGTGCCAACGGCTGATCCACGGGTGACTGTTCAGGTTCCAACAGCCGGAGAAATTCACCTGGTGATTCGTGTACCGGTCAAATCAAGTCAGCGAAGTTTTATTGAACAATCAATTTTATCGGATGTGTTCAGTAATCATGATTTTTCAATAAAGAAAGAACAGGAATAATTCTTTCCCACGATAAAGGCGGAAAAATAGAATCTCATTCCTATATTCAAACAAAAGAGAAGTATTGTCCATGAACCAGTCTATTAGCTTACACTATTATGAGCAGATCTGGAATAAAAACTCTCGCAAAAAAAGTGCTAAAGAAAGTCGGGCTTCGGAAAGCCAAAAATGGGCAGAAAAAATCAGTGAGAAAAGACGTTGAAATAATCCCGATTCAAGCGGATCTGAAATTTGAGGTTTATTGGAAAATTCTGAAGATCGGCAAAGGGCCGGCACTTATTCTTAAATCACGGGGTAAGGAGATCATGAAGTTTGATTGTTTCGGAAAAGACGATGGCCACTATCATGTGGCCCCACATTATAATTTCAGGATTTTTTTTCCCGAAGAGAAAGCAATGGATCAGATCAAGAGAACTGGTTTTGAACTTCGAAGAAATGCTCAGAAATACCTGGCTTTGCAATCTGATGAGAAGATCAGGCAAATCAAGATTGATGAAAAAAAAATTGCTGCAGCAATTCAGAAAGCTGAAGAGAAGATGATTTACTTCCTGGAAACGATCCCTCAATTTGAAGAGCTTCGGTGATTTTTTTCAGCTTGCACTCCATTTAATTGCCTTTTTGCTAATCATTCTTCCTGGATAACCACATAATTTTGCTAAATCTCCCAAGGCTATTAAATTGGTACGGTATCACAGTTGAAGTCAATTGCAATTAATGGACAATCCCGGCATCATGAAGAATATACTTTTTACTATCCTGATTTTAGCACTCTCCACCTTTTCAGCTTTTGCCCAATTATCATCCACTCCGGATACTTACGACACAGAAAATGGCGCCCTGACCGTCTACCCGATTAACCACGGAACAGTTGCATTTACATTTGATGGAAAGACCATTTTTGTGGATCCGTTTGGAGGTGCCGAACTTTTTTCTGATTTGGATGCCCCGGACATCATTTTTATCACTGATATTCATGGTGACCATCTGAATCCCGAAACCCTGACTGCACTGGATACCGAAAACACCACGTTTGTTGTTCCGCAGGCTGTGGCTGACCAGATGGAAGTTACAGGTGCCGAGACGATTATTATCGGAAACGGTGAATCTGCAGAAGTGATGGGACTTCCGGTTTCTGCTATTCCAATGTACAACCTTCCAGTAGATGATCCTGATTCACGCCACGTAAAGGGGAGAGGCAACGGTTACATCATCAATTTTGGAGGGAAAACGGTTTACCTTTCCGGCGATACGGAAGATATTCCTGAAATGAGATCTCTTGAAGGAATTGATATTGCTTTTGTTTGCATGAACCTGCCTTACACGATGGACGTCAATCAAGCTGCTGATGCCGTTATTGAATTCCAACCGGCAATTGTCTACCCATACCACCACCGTGGACAGGATATCAATGAATTTAAAAATTTAGTAGATGCCGCAAATGTGGATGTTGAGGTGAAGTTGAAGGATTGGTATTCGGAGTAAAAAAAGTTGTATAATAGATATATAGCAAACTAATTCAAGCAGAATTTATGTCAACAAAACCACACCGAAACGATCCTTGTCCCTGCGGTAGCGGGAAGAAGTACAAAAATTGTCACATGGGTAAAGACAGTTCAGGCGTATCATCCAAGATGGGAATGATCGGGCTCGGAATAGCTATTGTCCTGGGACTGGTTTTTGTTTTTCTCTCCTTATCTGGCGGAGGAAACACGCAGGACTGTCCTCCGGGAACATCATGGTCAGAAGCTCACGGTCATTGCCATTAATTTGATTTTGAAGCGGCTTCTGTTTTAGAATGAAGCGTTCTGATAACTGTTCATCGTTTTCTAAGTAATTTATTTACAATGATTAAAATTTTTATTGCCGCACTAACTTTTTGGGCCATAAGTGGAATATATCCGGATTCCTATCTGCAAGCCCAAAATGAGGGAACAGAAACTGAGATCATCTTTACAGAACAGAAAAAAGAAGAAGCACGGGAGCAGTTAAGGCGAATATTATCCCGGTATAAATTAGATCCCTGGATATTCACCAATGAGATTCAGATCGAATCAGGAGTGGACCCTCACAGCCATCCGATCTTAACACTCAATACCGAGTATCTGGATAATGATGAGGCTCAGCTTTCGGTTTTTCTACACGAACAGGCACACTGGTTTGTTTATCAACAGTCCGATAAAACCGAACAGGCAATTGAGGAGTTGAAAGCAGCTTTTCCGGATGCTCCGGCTTCAGCCGATTTTGGTACGTTCCGGCATTTAATTGTCGGCTGGCTTGAATTGGATGGAATGACTGAATTAACCAGTGAAGATCTTGGTCGTGAATTAATCCGAATGAAAATGGAAAAATTGATTTCTGAGCCGTACTCGGATGCCGAATTAAGTTATAAATGGTACAATGATCAGGTCTTAACAAAAACGGATCAGATCGGGGCCATTCTTTCATCATTTGATCTCATCATTACACCTGGTAAAGGCCTGAACGTTTCTTCTGCTAATTGATTCTCAGGTTGATAAAACAAAGCGAATCAATTCAATCTTGAGGTGAGTTTCAGAGAAACCTTTCAATCGAAATAGTTTTTTCAATTGAACTCCCGTTCAGGATATGTTCAACCAAAGTGTCTGCCATAAATCGGCCCATCAATAATCCTTTTGATCCCAGCGCTCCAATCATATATAATCCTTTTTTATCGGGATGAGGTCCGATCACCGGTTTCTTATCCTGAATGCTGACTCTCACGCCAGACCACTGTTCAATCGAAATGCTTTTGTCAATCAAACCGGGAAAAGTGGTGTCCAGTTTTTTCTTCAGGTAGTTTAATCCGTTTTCATCCGGTTTCAGATGGGTGAAATTATGTTCGTACGTGCTTCCAACTGTAATTTGATTGGGTTGATCTTTGATGAAAGCCATATAGCCAAGGCTGGAGACGGAGGTTTTGAAGGGGAGAGGTTCATCAAAAAAGAAGGTGGCTGTTTGACCTTTGACCGGATGTAACGGCACCATATTCCACTCCTCAGATTTAACCTGCTGATAGCCCGTTGCATCAATTACAAAATCAGCTTCATACGTTTGGCTATTTGCTAAATTTGCCTCCCATTTTTTTCGAAACTGTTGAAGATCATAATTTATACCTGAAAGTATATGGATGTCCCGCCGGTCGAGATATTCAGCAAAAGCTTTGATGAAAAGATTTCCGTTGACGGTCATTGCATTTCTCACAAATAATCCGCCAAAATGATTTTTAAAGACCGGGAATTGTTTTGAGAATTCATCTTTCGGAAGCCATTCAATCCATCCATCCGGCCATTCATATTTTCCCGGGGACTGTTCGAAATTTTTGGAGAGTTTTTTAGTGAGTGCAGGCCGAATAACTCCGCTCGTTTCAAATATGGTCTGGCCAAATTCTGCCTGGACACGATGCAATACATCTGAAATCAGGTTGAAACATTTTTTAGCTTTCCATGCTTTTCGGGCACGGCGTCCTGTAGCCGGGTTCACAAGCATTCCAGGAGAGCAAGAAGCACCGTAACCAATCTCATTCGGATCCAAAACCACACAGGTTTTTCTTTTTTGAAGAAGTGCTTCGGCACAAGAGAGGCCAGTGATTCCGGCACCAAGAATAATTCCGTCAACGTGAACTGAGCCAGCCACTACAGAAGTTTTTGTGAGGATGTTACATTGACGCCTTTTTCTTTCATTTCTTTCCAGGCTAATTCGAGAGAACCATTCAGGTCAATTCCTTTTACAGCATCTTCCACGATATACATGTTGAAACCTTCATCAATTCCATCAAGTACAGACCATTTTACACAAAAATCGGTGGCCAAACCAACCGTATACAAATCCGTGATGCCACGCTCTTTGAGGTAACCCGTCAGCCCGGTGGATGTTTTTTGGTCGTTTTCAAAGAAAGTGGAGTAGGAATCAATGGCTTTTCGAAATCCTTTCCGGATGATGACCTGCGTTTTCAAAGGATTCAAATCAGGATGAAACTCTGCACCCATCGAACCCTGAACACAATGATCTGGCCACAGAACCTGCTCTCCGTAATCTATGGCAATGGTATCGTAAGGATCCTTTCCTTCATGGGAAGAAGCAAAGGATGAGTGGTCTGCGGGATGCCAATCCTGCGTTTGGATGACGATATCAAAAACATTGATCAATTTGTTGATTGTCGGAACAATTTCATCTCCCTCTGGAACGGCAAGCGTTCCTCCGGGACAAAAATCATTCTGAAGATCTACAATCAGAAGTGTTTTCATGAGATTACGGTTTTAAAAGATTCAAAAGATTATCGCGTGTTTCCATCAGCCTTGTACTGATGCCCACTTTGTAGATATGGGGATTATCAAAACGTTTAAACTCCGGGTTGAGTTTGCCAAATCGTTCTTTTCTATAGGCAGAAATTTCTTTGACAGTCGGGAGCTCAGTAATCACTTCGCCTTCTTTAATGACTGGTATCAACAGTTCCTCAAATTTTCTGCCATTCAAATGGCTTTTTTTTGCGGGAAATGTGGGATGGTGCATGCGTTCCAGGAGATTTTCCTTCTCAAGCAAAATGGCATCACCATAAAAACTGCCATCATCATTCAGGTAACGATAGATTTTTTTATGTCCCGGAAGAGTAATTTTCTCAATGTTTTCTGAAATTTTTAAAGTGGGTTTTCCACCAATTGAACCCAGTTTATAAACTCCGTCAAGGGCGGGAGAGTTATCGCCCGTAACAAGTCTTGTCCCAACTCCAAAAATGTCGATAGGCGCATTCTGAGATCGAAGACTTGAAATGACCCGTTCATCCAGCTGATTGGATGCGGCGATTTTTACATCCTGAAATCCGGCATCGTCCAGCATTTTTCGGGCCTGTTTTGAAAAGTAAGCGAGGTCGCCGCTATCCAACCGGATTCCTCTCAGCTCATGGCCTTCGTTTCTTAGTTCGCTGGCCACTTTAATGGCATTGGGGACGCCGCTTCCAAGGGTGTCGTAAGTATCTACAAGAAGTACGGTATTATCCGGATAGTGATTGGCGTAGACCCGGAAAGCTGTTAGCTCATCTTCAAATGACTGAATCCAGGAGTGCGCCATTGTTCCGCCGGCTGGAACGGAAAAGCGTTGTGCCGAGTACACATTGGATGTGCCGTCGAATCCGCCGATCATAGCGGCTCTTGTGGCATGAATTCCCGCCAGTCCCTGGGCTCGTCGGAGGCCAAAATCAAGAATTGTAGAATCTTGACCAGCAGCAAATTTGATACGAGCTGCTTTTGTTGCAATCAACGACTGGAAGTTCAGCACATTCAGGAGAAGCGTTTCAATGAGCTGTGTTTCCAGTAAATTTCCTTCCACAATAACGATAGGTTCATTGGGAAAAACAATTTCACCCTCTTTAACCGACCAGATATTTCCGCTGAATTTAAACTCTTTCAGATATCCGATAAAGTCCTTATCAAATCCTTCATCTTCCAAGTAGCCCAATTCTTCTTCACTGAACCGGATATGTTTCAGAGTATCAATTAATTCCTTCAGGCCGGCAAAAACCACGTATCCGTTATCAAATGGGTTCTTTCGAAAGAAGTAATCAAAACTGGCACGTTTGTCATGCATTCCGGCTAAATAGTAGCCTTGGGCCATGGTGAGTTCGTAATAATCCGTATAGGACGCCGGATTGTCTATATACATATTTTATATTGAGTTGAATATTCAGAACAGAAAATAACGAAAGGAATAACAAGATACATGCAGGAAGATTGAGGTCGCCGAATGTAAAAACCATCATTGCGGGCGGAGTGAAGTATTCATATCCCTAAAAATAAGATAGATTATGAGTACTCAATACACTTTGTTTACAACGATCGGACAACGACTTGAAACTTAAACTTGTATTTCTGTAAGGGTCTGTATTTTACTTATATTTTGAACGATTGATTTTAACCCATTCATTTGCTGCATTGAAGAAGTTTTTTTACATCCTTTTATTGATCTTGGTCGTCTTTTTATTCAAAAGTTGTGCCACTCCTATGGGACCAACCGGGGGAGAACCGGATGAACGGGGACCCAAAATAGTAGGAACAAATCCCGAGAACGGCACCACGAACTTCGATGGAAATAAAGTATCCTTTTCTTTTGATCAATTTATCGACCGTAATTCTTTCCGGCAAAATGTGAGCATTCAACCCGATTTGGGAATTCAGTATGAAGTGGATTTCGGAAGGAAAAAAGCCACGGTTGAATTTCTATCTCCATTACCTGAAAACACAACCATTATTGTAAAACTGGGTACGGATGTTACCGATACAGACCGGAACGAAATGGATGCACCTTTTGATCTTGCTTTGAGTACCGGCGATGTTCTGGATGACGCAAGTATATCGGCACGGCTTTTAAATGCTCAGACAGGAAGAGGAGAAAGCGGACAACGGGTTTTTCTCTATGCCGAACCATTTGATCTTACTCAACGCGCACGATATGTGGCAGAAACAGATACATCCGGGAGTGTACATTTTGGTTATCTCAGTGAGAATACGTACAAGATTTTTTATGTGAATGATCTCAATCAAACTCGTATCTGGGAGCAGGGAAGAGAATCGGCCCAACCATTTCATCAAGAGACCTATGCACTTGCGCAAGACGATTCGCTGAACATTGGGACTCTTTACATCAGCATGCCGGATACGGTGGCTCCAACATTGGATGGTGTGGGACTATTGTCGGGAACCCGCCTTCGTATTCGTCTTTCAGAAGAAGTCATAATCAATGAAAGGTCGGAATTTATTCTTACCGACACGCTTGGCAATGAATTTACCAGAGCTGTTCCTTTGTACACATCAGATCAAGACGCCACGGTGCTGTTCGCTCAAACAATTGATGCACTTCCTGATTCTATGGATTTTTTGATTGAAGCAAACAACATCACAGATAATGCCGATAATCCGCTTGAGATTGATATTTCACCGTTTATTGGTTCAGCTCAAGAGGATACAACCGCACTCCAAACAATCTCTCATAATTCGGGAAGCGGGCTTTTCCCCGATGAGCCTCTTGAAGTTACATACTCACGGTTTATTAATGATGATTCCGTTGTGGACTCTTTGATTGTTCTAGAAGGCGATGTGGCGCAAACGGAATGGCAGCCGCTTGAAGTGGATAATCACATTCTCAGAATTCTGCCAAAAGAAACGTGGGAGCCCGGCATCCGTTATCAGTTCAGGATTTGGGATCCCTGGACAGAAGAACGCGAGTTAATTGAACCCGACATCTGGCAGAGAAATCAGCTTGGAGGAATTGAGTTAACCGTTGAGAACAGTGATTCCACAACGATATCGTATTTAACAATAACTGATGAAGCTGAAAGCATCCGTGTGGATACAACGTTTACCAATTTCATTTTTATTGATAATTTGCCGCCATTAACATACCAGATGAAGATATTTGAGGATGTGGATGGCAACGGCCGGTGGAACCCCGGAACGGTAATTCCATTTTCGGCTCCTGAGCCGTATGGACTGAGAAATAATATCCCGGTACGAGAAGGATTTACATCTGAGGTGACGATTTCATACCGGCCGAAACCTGATACAACAGCAACGGATTCAACCAATATCGAATTACCAGAACCAGGGGAAATGAACGATAATCCTAACCGCCAATAATATGCACGATCAAGTAATGGAGTTCATTAATACGTATGATCTGGCCTTAAAAATTATCTTTATTCTTACCATCACGTTCATTCTTGCCAGGGTTGTAAACAGCGTGTACAAGAAAGTCCTGGACAGAAGTGAAAAAGAGAGTGATGAACATCTTACAACCTATAAGTTTATTGGAAATTCCATTTCAGCCATTATTTATGCCGTTGGAATAAGTTTCGCGATATGGAATGTCCCTTTTCTCAAACCGATTGCACAGTCGTTGGTGGCCGGTGCCGGAATTTTGGCCATTGCTGTTGGTTTTGCCTCTCAGCAATCGTTGGGAAATATCATCAGTGGTTTTTTTATTGTGATTTCCAAGCCATACAAAATTAACGACAGAATCTCTTTTCCGGATGGCCTGTCGGGAGTTGTTGAAGACATTGGGCTGAGGCATACGGTCATCAGGAATTTCGAAAATCAGCGAATTATTATTCCAAACTCTATTATCAGTAATCAACTACTGATTAACTCAAATTTTGAGGATACGAAGGTTTGTAAATTTGTGGATATCGGCATCAGTTACGGATCTGATATAGATCTGGCACGAAAAATAATGACGGAAGAGATTGAAAATCATCCACTTAATATTGATAACCGAACGATGGAAGACACCCTAAAAGGTGAGCCGAGAGTTAGTGTAAGAGTTACTCTGTTAGGTGATTCGGCTGTAAACATGAGGGCCTGGGCCTGGGCGGATTCTCCCCCAAATGGCTTTAGAATGTATTGCGATGTACTTGAGAGCATTAAAAAACGTTTTGACAAGGAAGGCATCGTGATCCCGTTTCCCCAGAGAACCATCAGTTACCTGGAACCGGAAAACAAAGAAGAACTTCCCCCCGAAAAGGAATAGATTTAAAATATGTCTGACTCATCGACGATAAAAGGAAAGAAATCCACAAAATCAGCTTCTGCAAACGGACAGGGAATGCCCACGAAATACGAGCCCACATATAAAGTTCGTTTCATCACAGCCGCCAGTCTTTTTGATGGTCATGACGCCAGCATCAATATTATGCGGCGAATTTTGCAGGCAACAGGTGCAGAAGTAATTCACCTCGGGCATAACCGGTCAGTTCATGAAATTGTGCAGTGTGCTATTCAAGAAGATGCGCAAGGCATTGCTATCAGTTCTTACCAGGGAGGGCATAGTGAGTATTTCAAATATATGATTGACCTTTTGGAGGAAAACAACGCTTCACAAATTAGAGTGTTTGGCGGTGGTGGCGGAGTGATTACAGAGGAAGAAATCAGAGATCTTCATGATTATGGCGTGGCCAGGATTTTTTCTGTTGATGATGGGAGCCAGATGGGCTTGCAGGGTATGATCAATTATATGATGGAAGCCTGTGATTTTGATACGACTGAGGGATCGGAAGTCAATCTTCAGAAATTGTATGATGTGGATTTGAACACCCTTTCGAGAATCATTACCGCGCTGGAAAACCGTGTGAATCAGCTGGCGCTTTACAACGGATCCGATCTGGTTCTGAATGGAGACCAAAATGTTCAGAAATCTGATAAAACGATTCCGGTTCTTGGAATTACCGGAACCGGCGGGGCGGGGAAGAGCTCTCTTACCGATGAAATCATCCGCCGATTTTTAACTGAGTTTGAAGAGTTGACGATTGGAGTGATTTCCGTTGATCCTTCAAAAATCAGAACGGGTGGCGCACTGTTGGGAGATCGAATTCGAATGAACAGTATTGATACTCCACGAGTGTTTATGAGAAGCATGGCTACTCGAGCTTCCAACAAATCTATCAGTGACGCGGTAAAAGGAGCCATTGAAGTATATAAAGCCGCAGGTTTCGATTTGATAATTGTGGAGACAAGTGGTATCGGGCAGAGTGGAACGGAAATTCTTGAAGTGTGCGATCTGCCAATTTATGTAATGACCCACGAGTACGGAGCTGCCACTCAGCTTGAAAAAATTAATATGTTGGATGTGGCCGAGGTTGTTGTGCTCAATAAATTCGACAAGAAAGGTTCTCTGGATGCATTGCGGGATATCAGAAAACAGATGCAAAGAAATCGGGGTGAATGGCATGTGAAACCGGAAAAAATGCCGGTATATCCAACCATCGCCGCACAGTTCAATGATGAAGGAATTCACCGATTGTTTGCCAAAATTGCAGAGCTTGTTAAAGATCGTTTTCCCCTGGATTGGAATCCACAGTTATACAAAAACACCGAACCAGCTGAAGATTTACAAACCCAGGCAATTATTCCCGGCCGGCGACAACGTTATCTCTCGGAGATTTCAGAAACCATCGAAAGTTATCACCAATGGGCTGAAGAACAGGTGGACATCGCTTCCAAACTGGCCCAGGTGAGGGGAACGCTTGATCAAATAAAAAGCTGGAAACCTGATGATGAAGAGAAGTTATTGTCCCGTCTGGGGGAAATGGAGAATTATTGGACCGAACAGTTAGATCCACTTCCTAAAAAAATCCTGGATGGATGGAATCAGCTTTACGAACAATATTCCGGTGATGAGTTTACGGTAGAAATTCGTGGGAAAGAAATTCACAATAAGCTGAAACGAGAGTCGCTGAGTGGGACAAAAGTCCCGAGGATTTCACTTCCAAAAACAAAAAATCTTGGGGATCGGCTAAGATTTGCCCTAAAAGAGAATCTGCCAGGATATTTTCCTTTTACTGCTGGAGTATTTCCATTCAAGCGAGAAGGAGAGGATCCAACCCGAATGTTCGCCGGAGAAGGTACGCCTGAAAGAACAAACCGCAGGTTTCATTACGTGAGTGAAGGAATGCCGGCAAAACGACTTTCCACAGCTTTTGATTCCGTGACGTTATATGGTGAAGATCCCGCTCATCGTCCTGATATTTATGGAAAAATCGGGAATTCCGGCGTGAGTATTTGTACGCTGGACGATATGAAAAAACTCTATTCCGGTTTTGAGCTGACATCACCAAAAACATCCGTATCGATGACGATCAACGGTCCTGCACCAATGATTTTGGCAATGTATATGAATACAGCCATCGATCAGGAAGTTGAGCGATATTTAAAAGAGCAGGGCGAATGGGGCTCGGTTCAGAAAAAAATTCGCGAATATTTTGTAGAAAATGATATCCCGCAACCGCAATATAATAATGAGTTGCCAGCGACAAATGAGGGCTTCGGTTTGGGATTGCTTGGGGTTAGCGGAGATCAGTTTGTAGATGCCAAAACTTATGAACGCATCAAGAATGATACGTTGAAAGTGGTACGGGGAACAGTTCAGGCAGATATTCTCAAAGAAGATCAGGCTCAAAACACCTGTATTTTTTCAACCGAATTTGCCCTGAAAATGATGGGTGATGTTCAGAGTTATTTTACCGAGCACAAAGTCAGAAATTATTACTCTGTTTCTATTTCAGGCTATCATATTGCCGAGGCTGGTGCAAATCCTGTGACTCAGGCCGCATTTACTCTCGCCAATGGTTTCACCTACGTGGAGTACTATCTCTCCAGAGGACTGAATATCGACGATTTTGCTCATAATCTTTCGTTCTTCTTCAGTAACGGACTTGATCCGGAATATGCCGTGATCGGACGTGTAGCCCGACGGATTTGGGCTATTGCGATGAAGAACAAATACAGTGCGAATGAACGGTCACAAAAGCTGAAATATCACATTCAAACCAGCGGCCGTTCTCTTCATGCGAAGGAAATTCAATTCAACGATATTCGCACAACTTTACAGGCTCTAATGGCTGTATATGATAACTGTAACTCATTGCACACCAATGCTTATGATGAGGCTATAACAACTCCTACAGAAGAATCCGTGCGTCGTGCTTTGGCCATTCAATTAATCATCAATAAAGAGATGGGTATGACGATGAACGAGAATCCGTTACAGGGATCTTTTATCATTGAAGAACTGACCGACCTTGTTGAAGAAGCCATCCTCAGCGAGTTTGACAGGCTTACGGAACGCGGAGGTGTTTTGGGCGCAATGGAAAGCATGTACCAGCGTGGAAAAATTCAGGAGGAGAGCCTTCATTATGAATCCCTCAAACATTCCGGAGAGAAGCCGATTATCGGAGTCAATACGTTTCAAAGTGAGTCTGTCTCTGCAGAAGATGAGAAAGAGATAGAATTGATTCGATCAACGGAAGAGGAAAAAAATCAGCAGATCAAAAGCCTTGAAAGTTTTCATAACCGCAACCGTGAAAAATCAAAAGAAGCTCTGCTAAAACTTAAAAAAGTAGCGAGAGAGGAGGGAAACCTCTTTAAAGAGCTCATGGAAACCGTGAAAGTCGCTTCACTTGGAGAGATTACCCATGCGCTTTATGAAGTGGGCGGACAATACCGGCGAAATATGTAGATTGACACACGTTCGGTAGAATGTACCGAACGTGGCTGTTACAAGTGGTTATCCAAAGCTTCGATAAGTTCCGCTTTATTCATTTGGGAATAGCTTTCTACTCCAAGCTCTTTTGCCCTGTCATAAAGCTCCTGCTTTGTCCATTCAGTATACTCTTCTTCAGTATCCGAAACCGTTTTTCTGGTTTTTTGAAGAAGAGAGTCTGCATTATTTTTCAAATACCGACTCAATTCACCAGCGTTATTTCTGATATCTCTGAGATATTTATCTCTTTTATCAGAAATATCCTTTCTTAATGTGGTCCCTTTCTCAGGAGCAAACAATATTCCCACAAGAGCTCCACCAAAGGCGCTTGCGACGGCAGTTAAAATAAATTTATCTTTCCCTATAGAGGGGGTTCTTTTTTTATTTATAGAAAACATGGTGCTCTGATGTTTGATTATTAGTTTTATTCTCTTATTTCAAAATCAATTTGTAAGTAAGACTTCAATACGACTTTCTTTCCTAACTCATGAATGGATGGATTACTTCTCTGTAAGCTTTTATTATTCGAGCTCTACTGAAAGCGCAAATATCCACCTATTCATTAATTACAGACCTGTTTAAGAATCATCTATCTAATTGAATGATATCCTAAAGAGGTCGTCGTCCCCGGATGAGGTCAATTAAAATTGCAATAATGGCAATGACGAGAAGGATGTGAATCAATCCTCCGGCCGAATAGCCAATAAATCCTACTAACCATCCAATTACCAATATTACCGCGATTATATATAGAAGAGATCTCATACTGTTCTCCGTGTTTGATTAAAATTAAGAATGCTACTTTTTAAGAGTTGAACTTAATTATTCACTATTACGATTCTGAAGCGTTTCATCCCATCTTTCAAGCTTTGATGAAACTCTCTCATACAGATTTTCTGCCTTACCTTTTGCATTATTCCAGGTATTTTGGTTGGAATTGTGAAGCCCTTCAATGGTACTTTGCACTTCAGAACGATCTTTGGTTAACCCGTCTCTTATCGAAATCAATTCTTCAGCTGTTCTTTCATCAGCATCTTCAATTCTTGAATCCAAACTTTCAATCCTTCCGTCAAGATTTGCTTTAAGATTTTCCAGATTCAACACTAATTCTTCGCGTTCATTTATATAGGATGTGTTCTGGTTATTCAGGTAAACAGTTGAACTATCTCTTTCACCTTCAGCGTTTGAATTATCCGGTCGATTGCCACATTGCACAAAGATCACAGAGGCAGTAACGACCAAAAGAGCTGTAGTTGTTCGACTGATTATTTTCTTCATCATGACAATGGTTTATTTATTGTTTTTGACTCAAAAACGGACTTTAGGTTCCTTTTACATATTTATTATCCGAAAAGAGCCAGCCAGGCCTCTGCAAATAACCAGGCAACTGCTACAATTACACCAATCAATACAGCTACCAATACGATAAATAAGACCCACATCAGCACCGTACTTTCTGTTTCAAGCTTGTCGGGATTTTGCTCAAGTTTTTCGAGCAGTTTGGCATTTCGGAGGTTAGCTTTCCAGGCAACATCAAACAGATCTCCAAGAATGGGAATAGAGCCGATTGTCAGGTCGGCAAGAATATTCATAAACATTCTCAAAATTATGGACGATTCTGCGCCAAGCCGCGTGGCATAAAACATAAAATAGATGGAAAGTGAAGCTCCTGCGAGATCGCCAATCCCGGAAAACAAACCGAGAACAGGATCAATCCCAAATTTTATGTTTGTACCCGGAATAGTGAAATGGCTATCCAGCCATTCAGCAAATTTTCGGGATTTAGAGTAATGAAGTTGCTTTTCTACCAAGTTTTTGTGGCCCGTTTTATATTAAAAATCATACTTATGCTGCCCCGGTCTTATGAGTCCAGCTTTAGTGTGAGATACCGTTTGGTCGCGAGCTGGGCCGAGCTAATGGCCGTTCCTGTAATTACACTCCAAATAATTACTTTTTTCCAGTTAATTTCTTCAGACGGGTGAGTTGTAGGTGGTTCTTCATTATAAACATTCATCCATTTTTTTCGAGCGAATTGTTTTAAGGAATAACCTACAAGTACGGAAGCTCCGGCTATCGTTAATTTTTTTAAATCGTCATTCATGTCGAAAAAGATTTAGTGATGGTTTCCTTTTTTTAGGCATTGATCCTTCTTATTGTTCCATAAACTGTTTCACAGTGAGTTTAAAGGAAGGTTTGTCAATTTTCGTATCAACCTAATACTGAAAGCCCCGGCAGGGCTTGGGGACCTGCCGGGCACTTTATCAGCACTCTCTCTTGACTAGGATCACAACCACCTTGTCCAGGCTTTAACCCGGATCAAGATTGAAAGCATCTTTGTATCAATTTTATCCATCCCGATAAAACCAGAGAAACTGCCTTCAGCAATCAATACATGATGATATCTGAAGTGTAATACCTTTCAAATATCGATTGTTAATATATGTGGTAGAGTCCGGAAGGTTTGTAGCAAAAAGTATTACTCTTGTGTAGCAGAAGATTGTAACCTTATGGGAGATATATGGGTAGAGATATTGGGGAATTTATCAGAGAATTCGGTCTTAAGTAGTAATCAACGGGAAAGATGTTGATTATGAATTACTCATCCCGTTTTAAATTCTCAAAAGGCAGTATACATGTTACGACAGTTCCGGAATTATTTGGCTCAGAATAGTTTTTCATTTCAAACGAACCTTCCAGTAAATCCATACGGTGTTTCATGATACGGATACCTTTTCCGTTGCCATTCTTAGAGTTTTCAAGTCCAACTCCATTATCTTTAATATGTAAATGAAAATTCTCACCTTCCCTTTTTGCCAGGATCGTTATTTGGTCGGCTTTTCCATGAGTAGCCGCATTCTTACACGCTTCCTGTACAATATAATAGAGATGAGTGGCTACGCGTCTGTTTTTTATCTCGTTTAAAATGTTATCGGGATCTTTCAGCAAGCCTTTTACATTATACATTTTTGAGGTCTGGTCCATCACTACTTTAAAAGCCTGGGCAACACCTTCCTGTTCAACATCTACGGGGATAATATCATGAACTATTTCGCGAATGCCCATAATGCACTCATCCATAATTCTTTTTATTTCATCTACTTCTCCGGAGATTTTCTGATCGTCATTTGAAACTTTGTAATTGATCTCATCGGCCAGAATTTTAACAGAAGCAAGAAACTGTCCAAAATTATCGTGTAAGTATCCACCAATTTCCCAACGCTCAAGTACATTGTTATTGATGATTTCCCGCTTTATTTGCCGGGTATGTTTCATCTCTTGCTGCAACTGTTTGTTGGCCTGTTCAAGTTTAAGATAGGCCCGGTTTCTCTCAATAGATCCCCCGATCAGGTTAGCAACCACGCGCAAAAAGTTCATGTCGTGTTCAGAAAAATCTCTTCCTGATTTGGTATAAGCGCTTAAAACTCCAAATATGTTATCCTTCAATTCTACCAAAACATGAACACCACTTGAAATTTTATGTTTTTCAAGAAATGGTGGGATTAGAAATCGCTGTTCTTTTTTATAGTCTTTGATTACCTCAAATTTTTCCTGTTTGAGTACAAATCCAATATCCCAGGTTTTTTCCTCTTCTATTACTACGTTTAAATCTTTGGGACAATCGTCCTCAAAACCTTCCCCGGCAGACTCGATCAGATAAAACAGATTTTCATCCGATTTATATTCGTAGAGCATACAATAATCGAGGTGCAAAATTTCACAACAAATCTGTATGGCCCGGTGAGCAACTGCCTCCGCCTCTTGTCCATCCAGGGCATAGATACCTAAATTGGCCAAGGCTTCTTCCTGGCGGGCTTTTCTTTCCAGATCTTTTTCAGACTTCCTTAATTCAGTAACCTCAGAAAAGGTGATAACAACTCCTTCAACTATATTTTCACTGGATTCGTAGGGGCGGAGCCGCATAATAAATGATCGATCATCCGAGGTTGAAATGGGCTTCTGAATCCATACATGAGTATCGAGAACCGACTGAATATTCTCTTTAAGGCTATCGTAATTCAGAGAGTTTGTAATATCAAACAGAGGCCGTCCAATGTCCGAATCAATCAAATTGAACAGTTCTGTGGAAGTGGAGGTGAAACGTTGAATTCTGATATGCCTGTCGACAAAAATAATGGCGACCTCTGTAGCTTCCATCAGGTTTTCAAGATCGCTGTGAGCACGGCTTAGTTGCTCAACTTTATGCTCTAATTCTTCGTTTACGGTTTGAAGTTCTTCATTGAGAGACTGCAATTCCTCCTGGCTGGTTTCCAGCTCTTCAGTGGTGGATTGAAGTTCTTCATTCATGGATTGAAGCTCCTCGTTTGAGCTTCTTAAATCCTCGTTGGTTGTTTCATACTCTTCAATCGAAACGCGGAGTTGGTCTTTTGTATATTCCAGCTCTTTCTCGAGAGAATCGATAATATCGCTTTCTTCCATCTCCTCTTTATCCTTCTCCGGGATGTACTGAGAAGCATTTTTGGATTTCTTAAAAACGATATTGATCAGTTTGTTGTGATACTTGCTGTCAGTAACTGTTGATGCAGAAATTTCCAGCTTAGAGTCACTATCTACATTTACCTGTACTTTTTTCTGTTTGATGACATCATCTGTTTCTTCCTTGAGTTGAAAGAGAATACCTCTCAAAGCCTGACGTATCGGAGGTTCTGCCATTTCCAGAATGTTCAGAGAAGGATCCCATACGGATGTTTTTAAGTATTCCTCAATTCCCTCTGTGGCATGAAGTACGTTGTAATCTTCATCAATCAAAACACTTTGGGGTGAATATATTTTTGCCAGCAACCTCCAATGCATTTCTTTTACACGTTTTTTCCTTTGCTGCGGAGTTTCCGGTCTGTTTGAGATCCGCCGGTTGCTGTTCAACAACGGCAATGTCGGAAGTGTTAATTGTGACCTTGCAGATGGTTTCTGCTGATAAATGTGATGCTTTCTGTCGAGTGTGCGAAAGAGTCCCTCGGTACCGATATGCGAATCAGATCGGCCTAAAAATAAATACCCCGATTCCCGGAGTGAATAATAAAAAAGGTTAAAAATTTCAGATTGCAGATCTTTATTCAGATAGATCAACAGGTTTCGGCAAACAATCAGATCCTGATTCGAGAACGGAGCATTACTGAGTAAATCGTGAGAAGCAAAAAGAATAAGCTCGCGTATTTTTTTATCAACCAGGTAATCATCTTCATGGCGATGGAAAAATCGTTGCAATCTCTCTTTGGGGACAGAATCTTCAATGGATTTTGGATATCGTCCTTCCCGGGCCCGGCTTAATGCATTTTCATCAACATCTGAAGCAAAAATTTGTATCTGTGGGTAATTATCAATTTCTGAAGCGTGTTCAAGCAGAAGCATGGCTAGGGAATAAGCTTCTTCTCCGGTCGCACATCCGGGAACCCACACGCGAATGTGCTGGTCTTTGTTTTTATTTTCGAAAAGTTTGGGTATAACCGTTTCTTTTAAAACTTCGAAGGAATCTTTGTCCCGGAAAAAACTTGTCACCCCAATAAGCATATCTTTGAAAAGCTCTTCTGCTTCCTCAGGATTCTTATCCAGGTAATCTACATATTGAGAGAGCGAGTATGTATGCACCATGCGCACTCGCCGGTCGATTCGCCGTAAGACGGAAGAACGCCTGTAGTTGCTAAAATCATGGCCGGTTCTTGATTTTATTCTCTCAAATATTTCAGTGAGAAGCTCTTCTTGTTCATCTTCATCAATCTCAGAAGCGGTTTTCTTCGAATATGTTTTTTGATATCGGAGTAATTCACCGGGTATCTCTTTTACAGACATTACCATATCTACCTCACCGGCTTTTATGGCGCTCTTTGGCATTCCTGCATTTTTAGCTTCGTCTGGTTTCTGCACAAGAGCAAGTCCGCCATGTTTTTTTATAGCTTGTAATCCTTCAGTCCCGTCACTTCCACTGCCAGAAAGAATAATGCCAACCGCTTTTTCCCCCTTGCTTTCAGCCAGGGTTTTGAAAAGAAGATTGATAGTGTTGAGTCCCGGGCTTTTTTGGAAATCAGAAAGAACCAGGTTATTCTTTTCCACCTGTAGCAATTTATTGGGAGGGATAATGTAGATGTGGTTGGGTTCGATGGATGTTTTTTCCGCAACCTGTTGAACCGTCAATTCCGTTTTAGACTGTAGCAGCTGAGCAAGATTACTTTTCTTTTCCGGAGAAAGATGAAGTACAACAATGAAAGACATTCCATTATTATTTGGCAGTGCCTGCAAAAAGGATTTTAAAGCCTCTAATCCTCCCGCCGAGGCTCCAAGTGCCACTATCAAAGATGTAACATGATGTTCGTTTTGGTCTGATCGTGCCATATTGGAAATCTTCACTAAAACTAAAAATTGGCAGAATGCTTCAAGATAAAATATTCTTAATAATGATACAGGAATGGTTTTCTAATCAATTTATACTTCAATGGCTTTTGTTCTAAAAGTTTGTAAAGGCTTGGTATTTTTTTATTAATTCAAGTACATTCACGCAAAACAACAGACCAAGGTAGTGATGATTAAAGTGGCAATCGCGGATGATCATCCTCTTATGCTTGAAGGGGTGAAGAGGGTGTTAAACAGAGAGATGGATATCGAAGTCATATCCGAAGCAAATAAAGGCGGGGAAGTACTGGACATTCTTGCCGAAGAAATTCCGGACATTCTCATACTTGATCTCTCAATGCCGGGTAAAAGTGGCCTTGACCTTTTGAAAGATATCCGGGTGATGTATCCCGACCTCCCTGTTTTGATTCTAAGCATTCATCCTGAAGATCGGTTTGCCGTGCGGTGCATTAAAGCAGGTGCCAATGGATATTTGAGTAAATCGTCTATATCCGATGAATTATCCAAAGCTGTACATAAAATTGCAGTAGAGAAAAGAAAATATATCACACCTGATGTGGCTGAACAGTTAGCCTCCCAAATGGATGATAAGGGGAGACCTCCACATGAACTGCTTTCCGACAGGGAGTTTGAAGTGTTGTGTATGATTGCGGACGGCAGCGATGTGCAAAAAATTGCAAAAAAATTAAATCTCAGTCCTCATACAGTGCATACCTATCGGTCTCGGATAAAGGAAAAACTGCATTTATCAACCAATGTAGAAATGACCCGGTACGCCATAGAAAATGACCTGATAAGTTAATCATACATTTGATTTCGAATTTTTTTTCAATTGTCTTGTATCCCTAATTATGCCCACCTTTTTTGAATCGATTTAATTTTCTGATATTGAATTGATCTGCCATTCTTTTCTTTGAGCTAAGAAGAAAACCTCTTTTTGCTTTCCTTTGCTTCTTAAGTATTTGCGGGAGAATAATTTCTGCAAGGACAAATCAAGGTTGTAGCAAATCAGACTACGTATAAGTCACAGTTTATTCTATATGTCGTCGGGCAATTGTTTAATACACTACAAGTGCATTTGAGAGAAGAACCACTAAAATAACCGACATGATATGGAAGTTTATAGTGAATTAGTTGAATCATTAGAGGATTGTGTAGCAGCTTGCAACAATTGCGCGGCATCTTGCCTGGCTGAAGATAGCGTGCAAGAGATGACCGACTGTATAAAACTGGATCTGGATTGTGCTGACATTTGCCATATGGCTTTAAAACTGTTGGCGAGGGATTCCGGTCATGCGATTACTGTAGTTGAATTGTGTAAAAATATATGTGCTGAATGTGCAGTGGAGTGTGAGAAACACGAGCACGATCATTGTCAACAATGTGCCAATGCCTGCAGACGATGTGAAAATCGTTGCAGGAATTACCTGACAAAGGTATCGCAGCCTGAGTCAGTTTAACCTTTAAAATTAAATACTAAAAAAAACAATAAGACTATGGGAGAATTAAATAATCTTGAAGATCTATTTCATCATCAATTGAAGGACATTTACAGCGCTGAGAAGCAGTTGATAAAAGCTCTTCCCACAATGGTTGAAAATGCATCAAACGAACAGTTACAGAAAGCTTTTGAAGAGCATCTTGAAGAGACAAAAGGCCACAAGAAGCGCCTGGAAGAAATCGGCGAAGAATTGGATCTGGATCTTTCAGGAGAAACCTGTAATGCAATGAAAGGACTCATCGAGGAAGCGGAAGAGTTTATCTCAGAAAACCCCGATCTGGATGTGAAAGATGCCGGTATAATTGCCGATGCCCAACGTATAGAGCATTATGAAATTTCAGCTTATGGAACAGCCGTTACATTTGCCGAAGCTCTGGGGCATAATAATGCTGCCAAGAAACTACAACAGACATTGGATGAAGAATCTGAAGCGGACGCTACGCTAAATGAGTTAGCCATTGAGAGTGTAAATCCACGGGCGAAATCTGTGTGATTATGCCACTTTCATTGACAACAGATATCATTCTTAAATCGGTAGGCAAGCGGGTGAAAAACTCCAGTGATGAAACTCTTGGAGAAATCATTGAAGTGACTCGTAATGCCTCCGGTTCAAGAATTGAATATGCCATTTTAAAAAGTGATGAAATCATCGATAAGCAAAAGAGATTCTTTGCAATTCCGGTTTCTTCAACCCTTATGAAGATTACGGAGTCTGGAGAAATTGTTTTATTCACAAATAAAGATGAGTTGCAGTCGGTAAATGGCATCAGGTGCGATCAATGTCCAAGCCCAAATTTTCATGTAAAGCCACCGATATTCGAACTATTTGAGTATCAGGGACCTCAAGTATAAACATTCATAATCAGAGGCGAATGAATAGAAAAATTATTTTTAAAAAAGAAAGAGAGAACAAAAGAATATATCATCCTCAAAAAGTATATGCAGTGGAAAACAGAACTAATATGACAGCTGAGCAATTGATGGAAGGAATTCGACTTAAAATACAGGAAATCGTCAAAAAATAGATCCATTTGGAAATGTATTAGGAATGAATAATAGCGTTGGTTAGGTCCCGGAATTACACGCATACAAACTGGAAAATTAATGAAGAAGGTTTTTTAACGAGGTAACATATATGGCAGATTTTAAAAAGGGTACCTTAATTGGGATTAAAAAAAATGACAAATGTTACTATTACCTTGTATTGAGTGAACCTATGTTTTTTGGTTGCCAATGGGCGTATGCATTTCATCAAACATCAATCCATTTATTATCCCAAAGTGAAATACTCTCCGGTTATGGCGAAGGTTTTCACGCACTTATCGACTTTAATTTACAATTGGATGAATTTGATGTGTACAAAATAGGAGAAGGTATTAATATCGAGCCTTACAGGATGGATATGAATTCAAAAGTGCGAATTGACCAACCCGGTGGCGGGCATGAATGGTATATTTTCAACCAGAAACTTCAAATTTTAAGAAAACAGAAGACATTGAAATCCGGGCAAATGAATCTCCCGATCGCGAGTGGAATGACTTGCGTGGATGCCAAACAATTGATCGATAAAAAGTGGAGGACTGAACAGATTGTAGAAGAGGAGGGACAGGGACAGTTTCCCATCTGATTTTCTCCGTTCGTCTATTAAAAACTTACCTATTCATATATAAACAGAGACAGAATAAAACGCTATTGGAGCGAGAGGATTACCCTATGGACATGAGCAAACTGCCCCTGAATCAGAAGACTACGGTGATTGCACAGAGGTTTATCATTGCGGTCGCCAACCGAATTAACGAAAATGAAGTCATCATCACTTACATCAATCTCGAAAATCATGAAGAGGTTCTACGAATTCGGGAGGATATTGGACGAGGATCACAAGTTCTTGATTACCTTGACCCGAGATACTGGAAAATCTATGCTGATGGGAATTATATAACCGATTTTGATTTGTCAATTTTCCAGGATATGGAAGTTAAAATAAAAGTGACTACCTATGATAAATCCCTGGAAATTGTAGGCTTTGAGAATAAAGCCAACATTCAGAAGAAAAAACAAAATGGAAAAGAAAGAGAGAAAGGCATTGTTAATGATGTAAAGTAGCGCGGAGGTTACTTTACAAAGATAAAGTCCCGGGTTCTTGTGGAGTCCGGGACTTTTTTTATCCTGCGTTTTCGGCAAGAAATCCTTTTAATCGCTGAGCCTGGGCAATTTGCTGGCTATTGGGATATTCCTCAATAATCGTATCGATGTGAGCTAAAGCCTGCTCCGTATCGCCAGCCTCCATATAAGCCTCTGCCGCTTTATAAAGATTATAAGGCGTGGTGGAGTTATTTTCATCCCATTCTGCCGCACGTTCATACTGAGAAGCTGCTTCCTCATACCTTTCCAAACCAACTAAAATATTGGCGTACATTGATATAGGAGCAACTCCCAAAATTCCTTCAGGTACATCATATTCCTGAATAAAGGTTAATGCATTTTCGAAATTGCCGAGTTCATATTCGGTAATCGCAGCATAATAGTTGGCCAGGTTTCCGGCACTGGTTCCACTATAGTTATTGGCAATTTGTTCGAAGCCAAGAGTAAACTCTTGTTCATCTCCGTAAAGGGCTTCTTCAAAATTACCCTGAAGCAATTCCTGCTCAGCAATTCCCAATAAGTTAGCGGCTTCCTCTTCCTGATTTCCGGAATAGATAACATATCCTACAATTAATCCAATGGCTACTACGAGGCCAATACTGCCTCCAATAACGGCGGCTTTGTTGGTATTGTAGAAATGCATGATTCTCGAGGAGTATTCGATCAATAAATCCTGCTCGAGATCTTCTTTTTTTAACTTGCTCATAATTTCATTTGTTTAGACATCTGACCGAGTGATTTTCAGTCTATTTTCAGACGGTCAAAGTTAAAATTAGTTGACGATTATACCAAGTAAAAAGCGAGGGAAAGATTTGCTGTCAGTAGGAATGAATATTGTTAAACCGCTCTAATTTAAATTCATCAAAGCTGTTGATAATCCAGTCGGCGGTACTCAGGTTCTGGTCACCTGAATTCGGATTTCTGAAACCAATGCATTTCATATTCGCAGCTTTTGCTGCATTGACGCCATTGGCCGAATCTTCAATAACAAGACAATTTTCAGGTTTGGAGCCTGCCATTTCTGCGGCTTTAAGAAAAATTTCAGGATGTGGTTTCGAAGTTGCCAGCTCATCTCCGCTAATTCGAAGATCAAAGTATTTTATCAAGTCGAATTTGGTTAACACCAATTCTATAATTTTCATCTCTGATGATGAAGCCAATACCAATGTAATTCCCCGAGAATGAAGGCTCTCAATTACTTCGGCAACTCCTTTGATTGGACCGTCATCAAAAGAAGTAGAAAGAATATTAAAATATTGGCTTTTCTCCTTTTTATGGATTTCATCGATATCAATGTCCAGTTCATGTTTTTCAGTTACCTTTTTCCAAAGGTCTGAGCGGCCCACGTATTTGGAATGTTCTTCACGGGTAAGTTCCAACCCTACTTCCCTGAAAAGCTTCTGCTCAACCTCGAAATAAATGGGTTCGCTGTCGATTATGACGCCGTCCATATCAAAAATTACTGTAGAAATCATTTTTATACTCTGTTCAAAGTTCCGTTGTGTAGGGAGTAGACCGTATCGCAGCGCGTGGCTATTTCTTTCTCATGTGTAATCAGAACAATGGATACATTTTCCATCTCACGAAGTTGAAAAAGAAGGCTGAGAATCGATTCGGTATTCTTTTCATCAAGGTTTCCGGTTGGTTCATCGGCCAGGATGATGGATGGATTGTTTGTCAAAGCCCGGGCCATGGACACACGTTGCTGCTCACCACCGGATAACTGGGAAGGTCTGTGATTGAGTCGCTCACTCATTCCGAACCGTTCCAGGAGTTCGGCTGCTCTTTTCTCAGCTTTGGAAGCTGATTGATTTTGAATAAGAGCAGGCATCATCACGTTTTCCAGAGCTGTGAACTCAGGAAGCAGGTGATGAAACTGGAATACAAATCCTACTTTTTTATTCCGAAGGTCTGCAAGTTGATCCTTATTGTACTGAGAAAGAGAGTGATTTTCCCAAAAGACATCCCCGGAAGTAGGCTGATCAAGGCCACCTAAAATGTGAAGCAGCGTACTTTTACCGCTTCCACTTGATCCAACAATGGATACGATTTCTGCTTTTTTTACCTCGAGATCCACACCTTGCAGAATTTGTAAAATCCCATTTCCTGATTCTGATGGAAACTCTTTATGAATATCTGTGCATTGAAGAACCCGTTCGTCACTCATCTCAATCTGCCTTATTCTGAAATTCAGGGTAAATCACCGGTTCAATAGACGTACATTTTCCGGTTTCCATATCAATGTCTGCAACAACTCCGCACATTCGGTTGTCGTTTTCTGCGATTTTGTACCGTTGCGGTGTTCCGAGAGTGAATCGTCGGATGGATGTATCTTTGTCCATACCAATGACAGAATCAAAAGGCCCCGTCATTCCGGCGTCGGTGATGTAACCGGTACCTTTTGGGAGAATACGCGCATCGTTCGTTGGAGTGTGGGTGTGCGTGCCGACAATCACGGAAACTTCACCATCAACTTGCCAGGCATACGCCATTTTCTCAGCGGTGGCCTCCGCGTGAAAATCCACAAAAATGAGATTGGTTTCTTCTTTGATTCGTTCGAGCGCCCAGTCGGAGGTAGAAAACGGATCGTCAATATCTGCCATAAACGTTCGTCCCTGGAGATTCAGAACACCGATTTTCTTGCCTGTTTTACCAATTTCATAAACTCCATAACCATAACCGGCATTGCCTTTGGGGAAGTTGAGCGGACGAAGGAGATGATCGTCCGTTTTCATATAAGAGAAGATTTTCCATTTGTCGAAAGAGTGATTGCCGCCGGTGATGACATCCACTTCGATATCATACAAACGCTGAACAATGTGCCGGTTGAGGCCGCGGCCTTCGTGAGAATTCTCGGCGTTGGCAATAATAAAATCTGGTTTGTACTTATCTCTGAGAGAGGGAAAAATGGTTTCGAGCAGTGAAAGTCCTGGTTCTCCAACAATGTCGGAAATAAAAAAAACAGTCAGGTTTTTAGCCATGAAAAGAGTTTGTTTTCAAAAAATTTATGAAGCTTAAAAGTAGTGATTTTTAGGGGAGAGAGTGAAAGAAAAATCTGTGGCTTTGAAGATTGTTATCATCATCCGAAACTTGTTTCAGGATTTTTTTGAAACGATCGGAATTTCTGAATGCCATCTGTTTTCAGACGTATAATACAATCGTTACGAAATGGCTTAAACTCCCCGCAAGCACAAAAAGATGCCAGATTCCGTGGGCAAGACGGTGTTTTTCGCTAAGCGCAAAAAAGATCACTCCCATTGTATAGAATAGTCCGCCAGCCATCAGCCAGTTCACCCCGTCGGACGATATCCGGTTGATAAGCGTATCAAGCAGAAAAAAGGCGATCCAACCCATGCCGAGATAAATCATCACCTGTAAAACACGGTTGCCGGCTTTATGCAAAAGGTCAATAATAATTCCAATGGCGGCAAGTCCCCAAACAACGCCGAAAAGAATCCAGCCGATATCGCCCCGAAGAGTTATAAGTGTAAAAGGCGTATATGTTCCGGCAATCAAAAGATAGATTGAAATGTGATCGAGCTTTCGGAAAATGGTTTTCCACTTCCCTTGGAAACTATGATAAAGTGTGGAACATGTATAAAGCGTTAGAAGGGTAAGACCGTAAACGGTAAAGCTGGTAATTCTCCAGAAACCTCCTTGTGCAACGGCAACATAGATCAAAACGGCTAATCCGATCGCTGAACCTATACTTCCAATCAAATGTGTGTAACTGTTAAATCGCTCGCCGTGGTACATTTAGTTCAATTAACAAGTGGATTTGAAAATGAAAGAGCACATTTAGTCAACTAATCATTTTTATCAAAAACTTCGTTCTGATTTGGAAAAGAAAAAGAGAGAATGCTCTTCAGACATTCCAACGTATACAAGGATTAAGATATTTCTTTGATCAGCTTGGAAATTTCTTCATTGATCTGCTCCATCAACTCACTCTCTTTCTCATCCGTCTGGCTGAGTTCCGTTCTTAATTCGAACAACTCTTCCGTAATGCTAAGACAGGCGAGAATCATAATCGTAGAATCGGGCTGATTCGAGAACTGATTTCGGAAAAGTTTGAACTTTTCGTCAACGTAGTGTGCAATTCGTTTGGTGTTTTCAACCTCGGTGCTGTGAACCTTAAGGGGGATTTGCTTTCCGAGTATGTTAACTTTGATGGATTCCATAATTACTCTTCGAGGTATTTGTCGATTTTCTCGATTAATCCTGAAACTTGGTGACGCATTGCCAATCGCTCAGATTCGCTGATATTTGAAAAAATATCGGCTTGGTCTTTCTGAAGTTCATTTAGCTTTGACTTCAGCTTCAGATTTTCACGGTTGAGTTCCTTGTTCTGCTTTCTTAAATGCTGAACCTGCGTACGTATCTGATCCAATAACTTTTGGAATGTCTCTTTCTGGATGTCATTCACAGCCATGGATTTATGGAATTAAGATCGGAGTTTAGCTCCGACAGTTTTTTCAAGTTTTTGTACAATTTTTTGAACAATAGGCTCTACGTCCTTGATGTTCAAGGTTTTGGTAGAATCTAAAAAAGTCAGCCGAAATGCAATACTTTTTTTATCCCTGCCGAGGTTTTCTCCTTCGTAAACATCAAAAACAGATACCGATTGCAGAATACTTCCTGCGGTTTCTTTAATCTCCTTTGTAAGCTGACCCGCACGGATGTCTTTATCTACAATAAATGCGGCATCGAATTCAAAAGTTGGAAATTTTACGATGGGTTGATAGGTCGTTTCTTTCTTACCAACGCCATTTTGGAGAAGTACAGTAAGATCTATTTCTGCCCCAAAAACATCCGTTTCGATATCAAATCCTTTCAGCAACTCAGCATCTATTCGTTTTAAATAGGAAACCTCCTGATTTGCATACTTATATATGATTGTGTTGTTCCCTTCAACTTCGTGCGTGATGGAATCTGCGATTCCCAAATTTTCAAAAATGGATTCGAGATCTGCTTTCAAATCAAAAATGGTAAACGCGTTTTTTTCGCTCTGCCAGTTATCTTTTTTGGATTGTCCGCAAAGTCCTAAATAAAGATGTTCGTGTTCTTCAACGCCGTCAATCCATGTTCCCGTTTCATTCTTCCGAAAGATATGGCCGATTTCAAAAAACCGAAGTTGTGTGGCATTTCGGTTCAGGTTGTATTTCACAGCTTTTAGAAATCCTCCTGAGAGATGTGTACGCAGAGTTGTATTCTCTTGGGAAACCGGATTCAGTGTATGAATCTGAAGATCTTCGTCAGCCAGTAAATCTGCCTCTTTTTTGGAAAGAAGTGAATTGGTGGTGATTTCCTTGTACCGGAGAGATTTTACCATTTCCCGAAGACGCTCGCGGAATTCTTCTCGGTCAGACAATTTTTCCGGAGAGGTGAAAGGAGAGGAGAGAGGCCGTGGAATATTATTGTAATCGTAAACACGTCCCACTTCTTCAATCAAATCAACTTCGCGGGTGATGTCTGGCCGGAAAGTCGGAACGGTGCACATCAGACTTTCTTCATCTTTAGACAATACCCGGATTTCAAGTTTCGTGAGAATATCCTCAACCGTGTCCTTTTGCAGCGAAGTTCCAAGCAATCGGTTTACCCTGGAAACCCGTAACGGAACATTCACGGATTCCGTTTTTCTTGGATACACGTCTACAACATTTTCGTTGATCGTACCGCCGGTCAGTTCTGCGATTAATTTTGCAGCCCGCCACGCCGCTTTTTGCTGGATGGCCGGATCAATTCCACGTTCGAAACGGTAAGAGCTATCCGTTTGTAACGCAAGACTTTTGGATGTTTTTCTGATTGTGGACGGATCAAAATAGGCGCTCTCAATCAAAATTTTGGTAGTGCCTTCGGTAACCTCACTGTTTTCCCCGCCCATTACTCCGGCAATGGCAACAGGGCCGTTTCCATCGCAGATGAAAAGAGATCCGGCCGGAACGGTTCGTTCGATACTATCGAGAGTGGTAAACTTCTTGTCTTCCTGATAGCTCTTTACGATAATTTTCTGATCACCAATCAGATTGTAATCGAAAGCATGAAGAGGCTGGCTGATTTCATGGTTGATGAAATTCGTCACATCAACCACATTATTAATCGGCCGCAATCCGATAGCAGTTAGGCGATTTTTCAACCAGTTTGGGGATTCGCCAACTTTCACATCATCAACAACAATTCCCACATACCGATGGCATTTATCTTCATCTTCAATAGTGATTGAAATCTCATCATTCATACTACCCGGCTTTTCTTCAATCTTTGAATAAGGATTTTCAAGCGTGCCGCCAGTTACAGCTGAAAGATCTCTCGCAACTCCCATATGGCAGGCCGCATCCGGACGATTGGGAGTGAGGGCAACCTCAAAAACGTAATCTTTTTCAAGATCCAGTGCCTTTTTTAGCGGAGTGCCGGGTTCCAGGTTTTCATCCAGAACCATAATTCCCGAATGATCTTCGCTTAAACCGAGCTCAGCTTCTGAACAAATCATCCCATTGGAAGTTTCGCCGCGAAGTTTTGCTTTCTTGATGGTAAGAAAAGATCCGTCCTTCATCGGAACCGGGATGGTAGCGCCCACTTTTGCAACCGGCACTTTTTGATTGACTGCCACATTTGGAGCCCCGCAAGCGATCTGGACGGTTTCATCACCGAGGTCTACATCGCAGAGAACCAGTTTGTCGGCATTGGGATGAGGACGAACTTCTTTGATATGTCCAATGACAAAATTCTCAAAATCAGAACCGATGGTTTCAACCTCTTCCACTTCGAGGCCGAGAAGAGTCAGTTTTTCATCTGTTTCTTCAGGTGTAAGGTCAAAATCGAGATATTGTTTTAGCCAGTTGTAAGAAATTTTCATAGCGAGTCAAGAAAGATCAGGAAATGATCATCGACAATCTGAATTCAATGAACATTCACTGAATTCAGTGTTTATGATTTAAATTGTTGTAAGAATCGAATGTCGTTATCGTAGAGCAAGCGGATGTCATCAATGCCGTAACGGAGCATGGCAATCCGGTCTACACCCATACCAAATGCAAAACCGGTGTATTTTTCAGGATCAACCCCGACGGATTGGAATACATTGGGATCAACCATGCCGGCTCCAAGAATTTCCAGCCATTGGCCGCCTTTTTCATTTTCCCACCAAACATCCATTTCCATACTGGGTTCCGTAAAGGGAAAGTAGGAGGGACGTACACGATATTTTACATCACTTCCGTACATAAGCCTTGCGAACATGACGAGAGTTTCAATCAGCTCGCCCATCGTCACTTTTTCGTTAACATATAATCCTTCCACCTGGTTGAACTGAAAATAGGATTTGGCGGTCACTGCTTCATTCCGAAAAACACGCCCGGGCATGATAGAGCGCACGGGCGGTTCCTGTTCTTTCATCAGGCGAATTTGAACGGGAGATGTGTGTGTACGAAGAACCAGGTCATCTACATCTTTATCATCAGATTTGCGCACGAAAAATGTATCCTGCATATCGCGCGCGGGGTGATCAGGCGGAAAATTAAGCGCCGTAAAATTATGGAAATCGTCTTCAAGTTCTGGTCCGTCGGCAATTGAAAACCCAAGGCGCAGAAAGATTTGTTTGATTTCGTTCAGAGCTTGTGTAAGAGGATGGAATGATCCGGAATAGGTAGGTTCAACGGGAAGAGTGATATCATCCAATGCACCAAATTCTTTTTTATCATTTTTTTGAATAGCAATTTTGGCGTCATCAAATGTTTGCTGAGCAAGGTTTTTAACCTCATTCATGGATTTACCCATCTCGGCCTTTTGTTCATTTGGAACATCTTTCATCAAGCCGAACATAGACTGAACTTTTCCATTTCTTGAAAGAAATTCCAGGCGAAATGCTTCCAGCTCCTCTTCATTTTCGATGCTGAAGTTTTGAATTTCTTTCTTTATATCGTTGATTTTATCGAGCATGAATGTCTATAGATTTCGTAGTTAGAACCTATAAAGATAAAGGATTTTGAAACTAATATTTGAACAAGTCTTGATAGGCTGGCATTGGAAAAAAGGCAAAAAAAAACCGGCAAATCCAGAGGATCTGCCGGTTTAAATAGCAGTTGAGGCCTACTGGCCGGCCTCTTTCACAATTTCAGAAAATGTCTCGGGATCTCTAACTGCAATGTCAGCCAGCATTTTCCGATTGATGTTGATGTCATTTTCCTTCAAGCCGTGTATCAGCTTGGCATAGGTGGTTCCGTTCAATCGGGCAGCAGCATTAATACGTGTAATCCAAAGACGTCGGAATGATCGCTTTCGAACCTTTCGGTCTCGATATTGATATTGCAGGCCTTTTTCAACCGCGTTTTTAGCAACGGTATAAACGTTTTTCCTTCTGCCCCAATAGCCTTTCGCCTGATCTAATATTTTTCGGCGACGGCGACGGGAAGCCACCAGATTTCGTGATCGTGGCATTTTTCTTTACGTTTTAAGGTTTAATAATTTTTGTTTAGCTATAAGGAATTAATCTTTCAACAGACTTTTGATCTGATTTGTCGACCAAAGTGGTCTTTCCAAGATTATTTTTCCTCTTGCTTGTTTTCTTTGTCAGAATGTGACGTTTGTAAGCTTTTTTTCGTTTAATCTTACCGCTTCCGGTCTTCTTAAACCGCTTCTTAGCGCCACTGTTTGTTTTCATTTTTGGCATAACTTCCATGTTTTCTGAAACTTTACAGAACCGTAAGATAAGAACCTTTGAACTTTATAAAAAGCTAGTTTTTCTAAATTCATTCAATTGATTAGAGGAGAAAATGAAATGCATTTTATAACCCATCAAATATTATATTACTCTTTTAGAATACCAATAGTTGAAGAATAATCGTGGTTAACAAACCTTCTTCCAATCGTTTAGTATCGCTAGATTTTTTTCGGGGACTCACTATTATTGGGATGATTATTGTTAACACTCCGGGCTCATGGAGTTATGTGTATCCTCCATTACGGCATGCGGAGTGGAATGGTGCCACTCCCACAGATCTTGTTTTCCCATTCTTTATTTTTATTGCGGGTGTCTCCATTGTTTTAGCTTATACCAAATATCTTGGGAAGGGAAGGGAGCGAGGGGATATGGTTCCGAAGATTATAAAACGTTCCGTCACTATTTTTGCACTCGGTATTTTCCTGGCACTCTTTCCTGAATTTGATTTTGCAAATCTGCGTATTCCGGGTGTTTTGCAAAGAATTGCGATTGTTTTTTTTGCCTGTGCTTTGATCTTTCTCTATACCAGCAAAAAAACACAATGGTGGATTGGCGGTGTTTTATTGGTCGGCTATTGGTTGATCATGGCTCTTATTCCTCATCCCGAACTTGGACTCTCGTTGGCTGAACCCGGTATCAATATTGCTGCATGGATCGACAGCACGTTTATTCCAGGAAGATTATACCAGGGAACTTGGGATCCTGAAGGACTGCTGAGCACACTGCCAACCATTGCAAGTGGAATTACGGGAATGATTGCCGGTCATTTAATTGTCAGTGATCGTTCGCAGGAGAGAAAAGTTATTGTGCTGATGATTGGCGGATTTGTATTGTTTATTCTGGGAAATATGTGGAATTGGGTTTTCCCCGTCAATAAACACATCTGGACCAGTTCCTACGTTCTCTATTCATCAGGACTTGCCTCAATGATGCTGGGAGCTTGTTATTACTGGATTGATATTTTGGGCAGAGAACAGGGCACATTTACCGGAGTGGTTTTCGGTACCAATGCCATTACAGCGTATGTTTTGTCAGGCGTTCTTTTGGTTGTTACACACACAAACTGGATAGCGGGTAACAGCATGGTTTCGTACTTCATGAATGGAACGACCGGTATTGGAATGGATCCGTATCTTGCATCATTCCTTTGGGCACTTCTTTACTGTTTTATCTGCTTTATCCCGGTTTACTACCTTTACAAGAATAAAATTTTTATAAAAGTATAATCATCGGTAGAAAGAAGGGAAGAGTTGCTGAAATAAAAAAGCGAATAAATACCGGCTTTTATTTACCAGTATTCATTCGCTAAATATCTAAAACGCATTCAAGAATTAGCTCTTCTCGGGAGCAAGGATCATAATCATTCTACGTCCTTCCATAGTGGGTTTAGACTCAACCTTGCTTACGTCATCAAGTTCCTCTGCAAGATTTTTAAGCAATTCCTCGCCCTGTTCGGTGTAAAGCATGTCGCGGCCCCGAAATTGTACGGTTGCTTTTACTTTATCGCCGCCTTCCAGGAATTCACGTGCATGGCGTGTTTTAAATTCAAGATCATGATCGTCTGTATTTGGACGAAAACGCAATTCTTTAACCTGAATGGTATGTTGCTTCTTTTTCGCCTCTTTCTCTTTCTTTTTCTTCTCGTACATGAATTTGCCAAAATCGATGATCTTGCAAACTGGAGGATTGGCATTGGGAGCTACTTCAACCAAATCTAAATCGTAGGATGCAGCTATATCAAGTGCTTCCTGAATAGATACGATCTCATGTTCTTCATTTGGACGGATTAACCGTACTCTGGATGATCGGATTTCGTCATTCACATTTGGCCGGTCATCATCCCGATTTCTTCTGATTGGTCGTCTTTTTGCGATAAGATACCTCTTACTTTTGTTAGTGTTTTAAAATTAAGTGATTGATTATACTTAAAAGTTTAGAAAAAAATGTTGAAAAAAATCAAATCAAACTCACTTTGTTTCGTGAGCAGGAGGAAGGGCGCGTGTATCGACTTCCTCTTTCACCTTATCTAAAAATTCATCAAGGGGAAACGTTCCAATATCTCCCATTTTATGCCGTCTGACGGAAACAGTTCCATCTTGCTGCTCTTGCGAACCTACAATTAGCATATATGGAATTTTACTGGTTTCAGCATCACGGATTTTTGCGCCTACTTTTTCGGCTTCCGCATTTACTTTAACCCTAAAGCCGGCGTCTTTGAATTTTTCAGCACATTGATTTGCGTACTCTGTATAGTCTTCAGAAATCGTAAGAATTTCGATTTGCTGAGGTGCAAGCCACAGGGGAAAATCCCCGGCAAAGTGTTCAATCAAAATACTTACAAACCGCTCCATGGATCCAAATGGGGCACGGTGAATAATTACCGGCCGATGCTTCTCATTATCGGAACCTACATAGGTCAGGTCAAACCGTTCCGGCATCACATAATCTACCTGTACAGTTCCAAGCTGCCACTTTCTGCCAATTGCATCACGGATAATGAAATCAATTTTTGGACCATAGAAACTGGCTTCACCTTCAGCAATTTTATAGTCCAAGTCCATTTCATCGGCTACTTCCTTAATTTCTTTTTGCGCACGATCCCAGTACTCACTATCTCCTCCGTACTTTTCGTCATTATCATCCCGGTAGGACAGACGAATATCAACAGGCATGCCAAATGTACTGAACACGTATTGTGTCAGGTTAATTACATGTTTGATTTCATCTTTTAACTGATCATGCATGCAATAGATGTGAGCATCATCCTGAGTAAATCCGCGTACTCTCGACATACCGTTTAATTCTCCGGATTGTTCATATCTGTAAACCGTTCCAAATTCAGCGAGCCGAACAGGCAATTCGCGATAGCTTCTTAACTCATTCGAATAGATTTGATGATGATGCGGACAATTCATCGGTTTCAGCATATACTCATCATCATCCACTTCCATGGGGTTGAACTGGGAGTCTTTGTAATACGGGTAGTGGCCCGATTTTCTGTACAGATCAACATTGGCAATATGCGGAGTAATGACTTCCTGGTAACCTCGCTTAATTTGTTCTTGCCGTAAAAAGCTCTCCAAAGTTCTTCGCAGCACCGTTCCGTTTGGAAGCCAGAGCGGCAGGCCAGGGCCAACCATGCTGTCCATCATATAGATGCCAAGCTCTTTCCCGAGCTTCTTATGATCTCTTTTCTGAGCTTCTTCAACCCGCTCGAGATACTCATCAAGAAGTTTTTGCTTGGGGAAAGTGATTCCGTAAATGCGTGTAAGTTGTTTGCTGTCGGAGTCACCCCGCCAATATGCACCTGCCAGTTTGGTCAGTTTTACGGCTTTGATGGATGAAGTATCCGGAAGATGCGGACCACGGCAGAGATCCACAAAATCTCCCTGTTGATAGAACGTAATATTTCCGTCTTCAAGATCTTCAATCAGGTCAACTTTATACTCGTTGTTTTTCTTCTTATAAAAATCGAGCGCTTCCTGCTTGGAAACATTTCTTTTTGAGAACTCGGATTTGTTCCGGGCCAGCTCAATCATTTTTTTCTCGACTTTTTCGATCTGATCCTGTCCGAAAGATTCATCTCCAAAGTCAATATCATAATAAAAGCCACTTTCGATGGGCGGACCAATTCCGAATTTGGCTTCCGGGTAGAGTTCCTGGATTGCCTCTGCCAGTAAATGAGCAGACGAATGCCAGAATGTGTATTGACCGTCTTCCGTATCCCAAGTATTAATATTGATGGAATCATCTCGTTCAATGGGCTGATTCAAGTCCTTGATTTCGTCTCCAAGTGTAATGCTTAAAGCATTTCGTGCGAGACCTTTAGAGATACTTTCGGCAACTTCGTATCCGGTAATTCCTTTTGGATATTTTTTTTCTGCACCGTCAGGAAAGGTGAGCGTAACTAAATCTTCTGACATCCGGTTTTTTTGATTCGTAATCTTTAGAAATTTTCTGGTTTCAATAACAACCCGAAAAATACTAAATACTTGTATAGGTTTAAAAGTTTAAATGATGTTGATATAGATTGAAGTTGTTTTTCGAAAATCGGTTTAGAGTAGTATCATTACATTCATTTCAAATTAGGAAGGTTCATAAAAAATTGACTGCAGATGCCCTGGTCACTTCGAATGGTAATGTATGCTGCCATTCTTATTATTCTTTTTCTTAGCTATCTCGGATTTCGTTACTTCATTAGTGTAAAACGTGCGAATTTAAAACCACGATGGTTTTGGCGGTCACTTTTTGTGATGCTTGCCATTCCTTTTCTTGTGTATCCCTTTTCAGGTCTGTTTGAATTCTGGTCTACAGGGTATTTCTCACTTGAGGAATATCCCTATTTCATGATTTACCTGTTTTGGTACGGGCTGGTTTTTACCGGAGTTATGCTGAATTGGCTGATACTTCACGATATTCTGCTGCCGATTTTATCCCGACTTTCGAAATCGGACAAATCAATCGTACAAAAAAGGTTTGCGAAAAGTTTCCTGGTGGTGATGGCTTTGACATTGGTTTACACTGCCGGCAAGATGATTTTGGATACCCATCGAATCACCGTAGAAGAAATAACGGTAGATCTTCCTGAGATATCAGGTGAAGGGGAATCGTTTACAATCGTTCATATTTCGGACCTTCAGGCCGATCATTTTACGGATGAAACAAAAACGGATCGATATATCGGATTAATTAATGAAGCCAATCCCGATATGGTTGTGTTTACAGGTGATCTGATCACTTCCGGCTTAAACCACGTGCAGGCTGGAGCGCGGGCATTGGGGAAAATCAATTCGACGTATGGAGTTTTCGCTGTTTTGGGTGATCACGATTATTGGGCGGGATCTGATGCTATTGTCGATGCCTTGAGAATGGAGGGAGTAAATATTCTATTGAATGAGGATTCTACTTTGGTTCACGAAAATATTCCAATATCTGTTACCGGAGTTACTGAGATTTACAGTTCTCAGCTTGATAACCAGAGTTTGGGAACTCTAATCAATGATTATCGGGGTGAGGGAATAAAAATGGTTATGAGTCACCAGGCTTCCGATCGGCTGATTGAATTTTCTCAACATTCTGGAACTGATTTGTTATTAGGCGGCCATACACATGGCGGACAGATAATTATTCCTATTTTCTTTTACCCGTTTACTGCGGTTCGCGAAGAAACAGAGTTTGTCAGCGGTCACTGGCAATTGGATGAGATGTTTCTCAACGTAAACAACGGGCTTGGATTTACGCTTTCTCCCGTTCGATACAATGTTCCGGCCCAGATTTCTGTCATCCGGGTTGAATAAAAAGAAGGTTTCATTCAGATCAGAAAGAGGAGAGCACACCAAATGATGGGAACACTTTCGACCCAAAAAGAGGCGTAATATTGTGTTTGTTGGACCACCGATTGCATCACAAGAAAACCGGTAAAAATGGAAACGCCGATTAAAATGAGAGCCTGATCAATCAGGATTGGAGTTTTTGAAAATTCAAATGCTGCCACAAGACAAAGCAAAAAAACTCCAAAAACTCTCGACCGTTTGATTCCAATAATTTGAGGAATGGTTGCAAGCTGGTACGTATCAAACCGAACGTCCCGAATATCAAAGGGGAGGGTTAAAACAAGTACAAAGACAAAACGCTGACCGTATTCAATAAGAGCATTTATGCCGAAAGCGGCGTGCTTGGCAAGAAGCGGTAAAACAACAGTAACCGTTGACCAAACAAATGCGATCACAAATATTTTTAAACTGGTGATGTCCCTCAGGTTTGAGCGTCTCCATAAAACCGGCCAACTGTACGAAACGGTCATCAATCCCATTAAACCCGATACAATAATCACCGCCCAGGATTGTGTGTACATGAAGTAGAAGAGAGGCAGCAAGCAGATCAGCGAGAAAATGAGAATGCTTTTGGAAAGCGGTTGCGGTTCCTCGCCGGATTCATGGCTGCCCGAATATTTTGTGATGTTGTATCCAATGATAGTGCTGAAGAAGACAAAAAAGAGCAGGTTGTAGTCAATCTCCATTCGAAGGTTGAACATCGTAATTGCTGTAAAAGCTGTGACGGCCAGCGCTACGTGGATGCTGCTGTTCAGATAGAAGTCGAAAAGTTGTTTGGCGGATTGACGAACCATTTCTCAAAAATAAGATGAAATCATCTATATAAAGAATAAAGAATCTTCATCCGGTCATTCCCACGGTTAAACAAAGACAGCAAAACAGAATTCCAATTGGCGTCATGATTTTCTTTTCCATTTCACTTTTTGATTGCAGGTTGCCGATTGTACTTAATCCAAACTGGAGTGAGAAAATCCAGACTGAATACTCGACCAGTTCAGGCTTGTTTAAAAGCTGAATGATTTGGGCTGACTCAAACAAAACAATGATTCCATAGCTATATACAAAAACGGCAATACCACTGCCAATTCGAAGAGAAACAGGTAGTATTTCATAAAAACCGCCCCAGGCCAGTTTGCCGTATGGAAACCCAAGTGCTAATAATAGCTGGAAAAATATCATCCCAAAAAAGCCGAAACTACCAATCCATGCAGCGGTTTTGTTTAGTGAAAAAGATTGTGTGTATTCACTGGAAAGTACCTGGCCGATTTCTGAAAATTGAATGGTGCATTTGGCCGTCCCAAGAGTTTTAGGGCTATCAACTGTGATTCGATTGTTTTGATGTACATATTCCAGATGATGGCCGGTATTCAGCGTTCGAATAACCTGTTCAGTTGATTGCCCGTGCTTAAACATTGAGCATAAAATTCTGACTTCCTTTTCAGCTTCAAACCAGAAGAATGTGCCAATAATGAATGCCAAAAGCAGAATTATCCCCAATAGCCACTTCACAAATCTTGTCATTTTTTTATTTGTTTTCGAGCCAAGTTTACGGCTTATCTGGAAATCAATCTCAATTTTTCCGTTTACTCATGCTCGAATGCGTCGGGATTGTTGCCAGTCAGAACAGAAAGTGTTTTTAGTGATTTTTCAGGGTGAAAACGGTATTCCAATCAGATCCGGCCATATGGAGGAATTACATTTAATGGTTCATCTGCTCTTCTAAATATGTGATTGCATATTCCAACACTTTATCCTGTCCGTTTTCAATATCTTTTTTCGTGTTTTGAAGTTTAATATCCGGAGCAATGCCAATCCCTTCGAGGCTTTTTCCATCCGGCATCAAATATCTTTGGATGGAGTATTCATATGTCCAGCCGTTGGGTAGAAATCGAGCAGGCCCTACATCAGAATGTGCCCCTGCTGTTGTGTCGCCAATGTGTGTTACGTGATCAAAAGCTTTCATATTGAGAGTAAAAATCTCCCCACCGCTAACTGTGAATTCATCTGTAAGAAGAACCACAGGTTTGGAAAAATTGTCGGCTTTAAAAGGTTGTGTGAAGTGTTTTTTTGGAGTATCGAAATCTGAATATCCCGGACCATTTTTTGTCTCGACTGTATAAATAAAATGTTCTCCATCCGAAAATCCACCGGCAAATCCGTGAGCATATTCATCGTTGCCCCCGATATTGTTTCGTATGTCTACGATGATTGCATCCACATTACCGAGTGCTTTGAAAACATCATAAACGACCAGTGGATTTTCGCCCATCATGGCTATTAAATGGATATAGCCGATGTTGTGATCATATAGTTTCCCAAAGGAGAAATAGTCCTCAGTTTGATAGAGTGCTTCCACATAATTTTCAGCAATTAACTGAATACTAAACTCATCAAGTGCATGAAGGTTTTTAAATTCACCGGCACTAAAAACATGTTGATTGTCGGTTGATCGCAGTTTCACATGTTCGTCATCCAGAGGAAGCAGCATTTCAGTCACAATATCCCAAAGTTCTTCATCGGTTGTTTCTGGTGTTACCTGTGGACGATAATGAGAATGCAGGTTGTTCCAGTTAATCTCTTTCACTTCAAACAGGGCATAGTGCTCATTGAAATCATTCCAAAACATTTCAAAAATATGTTCAGGATTACTTTCTTCATCAGAACCCAAAATTACATTCTCGCATCCTAAAAACGTTGCGATTACAAGAATTGAAGCTGCGATTAGTTGTTTAAAACGATCCATGATTTAGAATTTGAATGTTGTGGTTAATATGAAATGTCCCTGCATTTCTGTGACCGTTTCCCTTAAGTCGCTTCTTAAATAATTGATTTCATATCCGGCCGTGAGATCCAGCCAACGCAGGGTGTGATTGGATGCTGAAACCCCTATGGTTGGTGCGAAGTAATTGTGCAAAGATCCAAACTTGCCATGTGTAAACATGAAGGAGAGTCCGGCTTCATCCAGATCTTCACTGTATCCACTGTAAGGCGTTCGAAATACGCTGCCCGCAATAGGCAGTTTAAAATGTGTGGAGATTGAATTTTTTTCGAAATGGCGTATCGCCAAAGCCTGTAGGCCCAAACCTCTGTGAGAAACATAAGCCAGCGAACTGCTTAGTGTAACCGGATCATCGTAGTTGATAAAACTTGATCTTGCATGAAGATCCCCACCCAGGTAGAGATTCCATTTTCCAGACTGTTTCTTCAATTTTTTTAGAAATGAAATTTCAGCATTCCATTGAATCTGATCAGCTAGAAATGCATCGGATACATTTGTTTCAACTTCATTTGTTTTAAGGCCTAAAATTATAGACAGCAAGTTGTTACGATTTGTACTTCGAGTATAATTTAAACCGAGAGTTCCACCTGTACTGGAATAATTTAGAGGCGAATACATTTGGTCTTTTACAACGCCATGGATCATTCCGTACCGTAGTGTGAGGTTGTTTTTTCTGCCGGGTAACCGTTCCTGTGCCAGCACTGATCCGGCACAGGTCATCGCGATTAAAACGGTTAACAGGATCTTGAGTTTGGTTAAAGAGTCCATTGGTTCTTCGGATCAATAGAAGTTAAATCCTACACCAGCGAGAATCATACCGGCGTCGTAATGAGTATCATTGGTGAAGAGCCTTCCTGCCTGTACAGTACCCTGCAGATCAATTGTGAATTTTCCTTTCTTATAGATTTCGTAACCGGTGCTGATCATAAATGCAGGACCAACGATCAAATTATCCTGACCTTTTTTGTCATCTTCAAAAAATGCCGGCGTATCCATAGACAAGCCAATTCCCCCGTTTACCCACCAATTTGGCCGCATCCAATGCTGGATGGAAGGTACAACTGCGTCGATACTTCGGTCTACACCGTCAGCTTCATAGGCCATTCCCGGGTTGCTCAACAGGAGTGCTGTGTTGGGAGTCAGCATCCAACCGATTTTTAAGTTTGGCAGCGAGAGATCCCCGCCTTCAAAAACTTCGGGAGCGGCATCACCTTCAATGGAAAGGTATCCTGCACCGGCACTTACACCGATTACGAATCCTTTTCGGTTGGGTTTTGATTGATTAGTCTGTGCGAAAGCCTGCGTGCTTGCAAGCATGATTATGATTGTTATGATTAATTGTCTCATGGTTTTTGTGTTTTATGAGTTAGTGTTTTTTGTTGTTTTATTTCAGTTTTTAAAAATTCTTTGTCGATTAATGAGCAATGAGTCGTGCGATTCAAAAAAAATCACAGAAAAAGTTTTTGAGTCCGTGATCAGATCTTTGATTGCGCTCCGGCATTATGATTTGGAGTCTTTAAGCTTGCTGTCAGATTTTTCCTCAAGCAGAGAATCCTCACATATTCGTTTGTAAAAATCCTGTAGCCGGTGGGTGCCGTGGCGTGGAGCCATATTGTCCCGTGCCATCATTGTTAGGAAAAATTCCAGCGGACCATACGTCTTTGACGAAGTAAAAAATCTGGCCCCGGTAATCACAGATTTTCGTATCCAATCAGGCAGGTGAATAATGTTGGGAGACTTATTCCAGGCACAGAAAGCCATCTCAGCAATTTCATTTTGAGTGAGGATATCCGGTCCGCCAACAGTGATTTCCTTTGTAGTTTGGGAAATTGCCCGGATACAAATCTCGGCCAGATCAGCCCCGTGAATGGGATTCAGTTTATATTCTCCATTTCCGAAGAGGTAAATCTTTCCATTTTTAGCCATCTTCAGGAATTCCCGCATATCGGAATAGAATCCATTTGCCCGAATGACTGTGTACTCCAGGCCGGATGCTTTCAGTTCATCCACAAATTTTTCTTTGGCATATGTGATGGCGAGGTGACGGAGTTTGTCCCCATCAATGACCGAGATATAGATGAATTTTCGAATCCTGGCTTTTTGAGCTTCCCTGAGGAGATTGAGGTTGGCCTGGTAATCCACATCCATGTAAGTAAGGCCATCCTGTTGACGAGTGATTCCCACGGTTGAAATCACCGTATCAATACCATCACATACATTTTTTAAGCTTTCGGGCTGAGTGATTTCTGCTTTTATAACCCGGATAAGATTTGAATCAATATCACCCAGCTTTTCAGGATTTCTTGCAATTGTAACAGCCGGGATTCCCCATAACGTCAATTCTCTGACGATATATTTGCCTAAATATCCGGTTGCTCCGGCGAGTAAAATATTTTCCATGATGCAGTATCATTTAAGTTTCTGCATCAAAGATCAGGAGAAGGATGTCAGCTATCGTCCGGGATTATGATTTCGTACTTCTTCGTGAGATTCCGGACGTTTTAAAGATGTGTCCCAATGCGGTTATGAGTAAGAAAATGCGATCAAAAGAAAATTTCAGACGGGTTTATGATGAACACACTCCAAACTACCTATTCTGTTTAAGCCAGGCCCTCGGCGTTAAACCGGTTTTCTTCTTGAAATAATCATTAAAGGCAGATTTGGAGTTGAAGCCGCTTTCGAAAGCCAGGCCAAGGAGTGTGTAATTTTTGTTGGCAGGGTCCAGCGCTCTTTGTTGAAATGCCTCCAGCCGATAACTATTTATATAATCATTGAAATTCATTGACAGATGATCGTTCAATAACCACGACAATTTGTTTGGATGAAGATCAATTCGTTCGGCTAACGATCTTAAAGTTATATCAGGTGCGAGATATACCTTGTCATTATTCATTGCTTGCCGGAGTGCAGCCTCAAAATGCTTCAATTCATTTGCATCAAGTAGGGAATTGGATTTATCCTCGTTTTCCTGCTCTTCATGAGAGATCTCTGTTTGGGGAAAAGTAGCGTGACAGAGTTCCTGGTAAGCTGGATTGTGTTTTATCGGTTCAAGGAGAGGATCACTCAAAAAATGGATATGTGAACCGCTTCTGTTTTGAATCGCCCTTTGGAGATGAGCTAAACATTCGTCCTGTTTTCCCTCATAAAGAAGTATATATGTTTCAATAGGGAGATGATGATCGGTTCTGTCAATGAGTTTTAGGCTGATTGTTTCTGCTGTATTATAAAATTGATGCCAGAGATGCTGGAATTTTTGTCGTTCGATTTCATCAAACCCGGAAACCAAGTGCCTGAATAAGTTTTCCTCATTCAGAAGCAGTAAACAAATTGCCTTTAATTGGGATGTCATCGTCCATTCATTTTCCAATTCAGGACATTTATCGAGACTTTGTATCGCTGCTTTATAGTTTTTTTCTAAGTAATAGGTTGTTGCTTTGGTGTAGTGATTCGTTGTTGAATTTGGATTGAGTGCAAATGCTCTGTCAATAAATGAGTGAGCTTCCTTAAAATTTCCAGTAACATAGTATAGACTTGCCAGTGATTGCATGGCATCACTATTGTTTGGATTCAGGCTGAGAGTTTTTAAAAAATATTGCGCAGCCGTTTCAAACTCCCATTTTCCCCAAAAATGAAACATTCCTTTGGTATAATGATATTCGGGAATATGCTCATGTTCAGGACCCAGTTTACTCAAAAAATGATGGGCCATGTACATGCCTTTCATGCGGTCGGAAAAATTCCAGGCTGAGAGGTACACAAAACACTGGCACAGGCCGAGATAGGGCATCGGGTAATCCGGATCTGCTGCAATGCTGGCTTTGTACGCTTGTAACGCTTTTTGCAGGCCTTTTTGAGTCCACTGAAACTGATAGTATCTGCCCTGTAAATAACTGTTATAGGCTTTGGGACTTGCCGTTCTGGTGGTGACCAACTGATCTCCAACCTCAAGGTGGCCAAAGTTTTCGCGAATCCGGTCGGCAATAATGCGGCTGATTTCATCCTGGAGCTCAAAGATATCAGATAATTCCCGGTCGAACCGTTCGGCCCAAAGTTGAAACCCGGTATCGGTTCGTATCAATTGAGCCGAAATACGCACACGGTTTCCCTGGTTTCTAACACTTCCCTCAAGAATTGTAGACACTCCCAATTCATTTCCGATGAACCGTACATCGGTTGAATGATCGCGGTAAGCAAAAGAAGAGGTTCGTGAAGTAACTTTTAATCCCTTGATTTTACAGAGAGCATTGATGATTTCATCCGTCATTCCATCAGCAAAATATCGATTTTCCGGATCTGTGCTGATATTGGTAAAAGGAAGAACCGCAATGGATTTCTGGTTAAGCATACATTGCTAATTAGATACCCCAAAATTTGAAACAATTATTCATGGAATTCCAGAATACTTAACATTCAAAAATAAACCGTAGAGAAACTACTCTTTTTAAAATAATTAAAAAGAAAGTTTTTATGACAGCTCGTACATTTCACTTCTTTTAGAATAGGGAAAGACTTTTTATTCAATCGAATAGAAATAAACATGGTTTTAAAATTGAATAAACGACTGTGAAAATTGATCAGTTTAGCATAGATAACAATCGGTTCACTTTTTCAAAGCGCGAAATAGTAGAGCCGGAAGAAGCAAGCTTTATTCTTTTTTTTACAAGCCGTACCCATTTGGAAAAACCGGATTGGCTTGCGGCAATACATGAAACCTATGCCGGTGTACCGGTTGTATCCTGTTCTACATCCGGTGAAATTTATGAGGCCGATATTCTTGATGACTCTGTTTCTGCCATTGCTGTTCAATTGGAGAAGACTCCAACCCGCATAGTGTTGGCACATTTACAGGATTTTAAAAATAGTTTTGAAGCCGGCAAATATCTGGCTGAGAAATTAAATCAACCAGATTTAAAGCATGTTTTCATAACCAGTGATGGCTGGCTGGTGAACGGTACGGATTTGCTTGATGGAATGTACAGCGTATTGCAAGATCAGGTTACTATTAGTGGGGGAATGGCTGGCGACGGAGCCAATTTTGCACAAACATTGGTTGGGCTTAATGATGATATCCAATCCGGTAATATTGCAGCCATTGGTTTCTATGGTGATAAAATGAAGTTTGGGTTTGGAAGTCACGGAGGCTGGGATGAGTATGGCTCAAGCATGAAAGTTACCCGTGCCACAGGAAGAGTAATTTATGAACTGGATGGAAAACCGGCACTCGATTTGTACAAATTACATCTCGGAGACGATGCAAATGGTTTACCGGGCACAGCACTTTTATATCCTGTTGCGGTCACTTTTGGTGATCATAGAGATGCTGTTGTCCGCACCGTCCATTATGTTGATGAGTTGAACAAAAGCATTGTTTTGGGCGGGGATGTATCCGAAGGAAGCTCAATGCGATTTATGCGTGCTGAATTTGATGATTTAATGAAAGGAGTGGAAGAGGCCGCTGTCCAGGCATCCGAAATGATTCAATCACCAATTGAATTAGCCATTGTGGTCAGTTGCATAGGGCGAAAACTTCTTTTTGGGCAAACCATTCAAAAAGAGATTGATTTGACGAAGGATCACATTGGCAATCAGGCCGTACTCGTTGGATTCTACAGTTATGGCGAAATATGCCCTGTAAAGAAAGAGTTTGCGCAACTAAATCATCAAATGCTGACGATTACAGCTATCTCAGAAATTTTGCATTAATTGGATCTCAAGGTAATTTCAAATGTCAGTAAGAAAAGCAATTCAGTAAATTTTACTGATGATTTTTCAACCAGATTCTTGGAGTTGCCCCGGTTTTCTTTTTGAAATAATCATTAAAAGCGGATTTAGAGTTGAAGCCGCTTTCGAAGGCAAGGCCGAGTAAAGTGAAGTTTTGGTTCTTGGGATCTGTTGCTTTTTCCTGGAAAGCTTGCAGCCGGTATCCATTCACAAAATCGTTGAAATTTATATTCATGGTTTCATTGATAAGCCATGAGAGCTTGTTTGCCGTGGTATCCAAATGATCCGCCAGGCTTTTTAGTGAGAGATCCTGCTGAAGGTAAAGCTGTTCCTCACTCATGATAAACCGTAAATTTTTGCTCAATCGTTGTACTTCTTCATCGTCTGAAATAAGAGGAACAGATTCCTGATCAGTCTGAAGTTCTCTGCTCAGAAGAGGGAGTGTGATTTTAGTCTCAGCTTCCAGTTTCCGGTACTCTTGCTGCTGTCTTAACTCGCTCAAAAACGGGTCAAACCGGTGGCAATAATATTGACCAATTTGGTTATTCAAACCCCATCTCAGTTTTTGCAGAGCTTCGTTAAAATTGCCTCGAAGCGTATAAAAATAGAGTTCCCAGGGCTGGTATTCAGAATCAATATCATCAGCCAATTCAATATCCAGGTCCTTATGTTCGTGAAGCAAACTGAAGAGGTTTTTGTAGTACTTGGAAAAATTCAGATGACTGTAAGAGTTAATGAAATCCTCAAACACTTCTTTTCTCCCTTGCAGTACTAAACAGGCTGCTTTTATCTGAATAGCAAATATCCAATTTGGATCCAGATTCAATACTTTTTCCATCATGCCGATGGCTTTCTCATATTTTCCAGCGAAGTAATAGATGTTGCCTTTCAGAAATATATGATTGGGAGAGAGTGGGTTCACTTCCAATGCTTTGCTGATGTGTTGCAAGGCTTCATCAAATGAACCCACCGTGATATACAACCCCGCCAGTGATTCCAGCGCTTCGGAATGGTTTGGATTCTGAGTAAGTACCTTTTTGAAATAGTCGTATGATCCTGTGGCATCCCATTGAAGCATAATTTTTTGAGCGGCACAAGCTAGGTGATATTCCGGAAGGTTCTTGTTGATTTCAGCACCTTTTGAAAGATAAAATTCTGCATGGCGGATTCCCTCTTGCTTGTTGATGGCATTCCAGAAAGTTAACGTAATGTAGCACTGAACAATACTGAAGTATGGCCTGGGATTTTGGGAATCAAGCCGAATACTATCTTTATAATGTTCGATAGCTCTTTTCGTGGCTTGGTGATTCCATTTTAATTCATAAAATCGCCCCTGGAGATACGCATCGTATGCATTTACATTTTTGGTTCCTTCTTTAACCAAATGATCCTGCACTTCAAAATGTCCAAAGTTCTCCCTGATTTTTTCGGCGATGGCCAGGCTGATTTCATCCTGAAGTTCAAAAATATGCACAAGGTTTCGGTCATATTTTTCCGACCAGATATGAAAGCCGTCATCCGTACGGATAAGCTGTGCGGAGATTCTGACACGGTCTTTAATTTTCCGAATACTGCCTTCCAGTACAGTTGAAACTCCAAGTTGGTTTCCGATGTGGCGAACATCTACCTGTCGGTTTTTGAAGGCGAAAGAAGAGGTTCGGGCCGTTACTTTCAATTCCTGAATACCAGCCAGTGCGTTGATGATTTCCTCTGTCATACCATCGCTAAAATATTCGTTTCCGGAATCGGAACTCATATTTACGAAAGGGAGAACTGCAATGGATTTTTGATTCATGGAAAGAAGATTTGCCCCGTTTAAAACCGCAAATATTATAGGCTTTTACAATTCTTCAGGCAAACGATAGCATCACAAAAATGGATAATTTTCCATCGAGAAATTTTCGGGAGTCTGGTTGTGATTAAAGAAAAATTGATGCAGATTGGCAAATAATCTGACTTCAACCACAAATAAAAAAAGAAAGAAAATGCAATTAGGAGCTTTTTCAATCAGCCTGGCCGTGAAGGACATCAAAGCCTCAAAAGAGTTTTACGAAAAACTGGGATTTGAAGAATTCGGGGGACATCTTGAGCAGAACTGGCTAATCATGAAAAATGGCGATTATATCATCGGACTTTTCCAGGGAATGTTTGATAAAAATATCCTGACTTTCAACCCCGGCTGGAATCAGGATGCTGAAAAACTCGAATCGTTTACTGACGTTCGGGAGCTTCAAAAAAATTTGAAAGAGAGCGGAATTGAATTCGACACGGAAGCTGACGAATCCACGGAAGGTCCGGCCAGTTTTGTGATTGTTGATCCGGACGGAAATCCGATTTTGGTAGATCAACACGTGTAGTTACCGACAGATTAGTATTGTATTAATGCTTCACATTTTTCTGCATTTCGTTGTTCCTTTCATCGTAGGATTTACTTTCTATAAAAAAAGATGGTTGAACGCTGCGCTCATTATGATTTTGACTATGATCGTTGATTTGGATCATCTGCTGGCCGATCCGATTTATGATCCGAACAGATGCTCCATAAATTTTCATCCCTTACATACAACTCCAGCCATTCTTTTTTATGGTTTGATGTTTTTGTTTCCTTGGGGTTATAGAATATTCACTAAAAAAACCGATAAAGAATCAACAATGAGAATTGTGCAGCTGGTGGGACTCGGCCTCCTGATTCACATGTTTCTTGACTGGACGGATTGTTGGGTCTGAATAAATACTTTGAATTGAGTTGAGAAAGTTGATTGAAATCTAAATTATTTGCCACTTAAAGACACTTGTATTTCATCTGTTTTGAAATGATATTGAGAGAGATTTTTTGATTCAACCATAGAACTATTTATCAAAACATTTATGAATAAAAGAAACCTGTTTCTGCTCTTCTGTTTGAACCTGTTCTTATTTCTGCCCGGCTGTGATATTGTAGTGGGAATTTTTGAAGCCGGTTTCTGGACTGCAATTATTCTCGTGGTGTTGATTCTTGCAGCAATCGTTTATGGCTACTCGAAGTTTAAAGGGAAGGGGTAATTTTTTAAATACGACTCACTAATTGAGGATTCGATTTACTCATTTGAAAGTGTACCTGCTTCATTCACCTCGATCCAATACCCATCAGGATCCTGGAAATAGACTTGACGAATGCCATCGGCTCGAGTAGTTATGCTATCCCGAATTCCTTTTGAATTATGTTGATTGATATTATGCCGACTGAGATGCGAGAGAAATTCATCAAAATTTTTAAGCCGAAGAGCAAGGTGTACACCAACATTGGTTTTTATCCTGTCGGAATCTCCCTCAACAATATGTAATTCGCTGCCGTCACCCATCGAAAACCACCGTATATACGATTTTTGAGTTCGGTTTGTAATTTCTTTCAGCCCCAACACCTTTTTGTAAAACGTGGCGCTGGCATCAAGATTCCTAACTTTTATGGTGTAGTGGTCAAAGATTAAGTCGAACATTCTTTAGGCGATAATTTTTGATTCAATCTCTCTTTATGATAATTGATCTTTTTGCATCAAACAAAAGAGAAGAGGTTTGTATTTCTTATAAACTATCTCCCCAAAATATTGCCGTTTTCAGGTATTGGAAAAAAATTCGGTAACGTTTCATTTTTTTATCCGTCTCCCTATCGAAGTAGTTAAAAACTTTTTTCAGAAATGAATCGTCTGAAGAAAGGGTACACCTCAAGATTTTAAAAAATCGCTTTTTCATAAATCTTTTTTGAAACCTTTTTTTTAGATGTGGCGTACCCCGAAACAGATCAGGAAATGATTTTGCTCAATTATAAAAACTAAACAAACCCCAAAATTAGACGGAGATTGCACATGAGAAAACAAAAAGCTTTTCGGACTCTTTCACTCTTGATTTTATTGATGACTTCGCATGTAGTTGTTAAAGCACAAGACACTGCGCAGTTGTTTGAAGCGGTAAAAAATAACCAGCCCGCCAAAGTTGAACAATTCGTAAAAGACGGTGGTGATATTAATATTAAGAATGGCAATGGAAATAACCTGCTTCATTACGCGGTAAGCATTGGCAATGAAGAGATGGTGCAACAATTGATTCATTCTGGTGCAGATGTTAACCAAGTGAATGACAACAACAATACTTCATTGAATATCGCCATTATTAAAGGTAAAAATGCAGTTGTGGATATTCTTTTAAAAGCCGGGGCAAATCCCAATTTTGAGAATTCTGATCGTATGAACTCCGCACACGTTGCTGCATTAACCGGGAATTATGATGTGATGGTTTCTCTCATTGCCAATAGAACAGATATAAATATAATGAGTGAAACGGGTGTTACTCCATTAATGCTTGCAGCTGCAAAAGGTCATTTTGATGTGGTTAATTTATTATTGAAAAATGATGCGCAAGATCTTGTTAACAGAGATGGAGAAAATGCCTTAAAATGGGCCAAACAAAATGGGCATAAATCAATTGTCCGGATTTTGGAGGCGAATCCCAGTGATAGTGTATTAAGTCTGACATCAAAGAAAGAACAATGACCTCGGTTTTCCGAAACTTAGCGGAAGACCCGTTCTTTTTGCTCAACTAAACTGTCAGACAAAAGGCTTCCTTGTAGCTGGGAAGCCTTTTTTTATTTCTGATTTATTCCTGCCTTTTAAACCTATTCAACATCTCCCATAAGTTTCTTGATAGGAGGTGCTGCAAGCAGAGCTACTATACCGCCGCCGCCTACAATCAGCGCAACACTCCAAAAGAGGCTGTCAGGGGCGAGTGTTTCGAGCTGACCGGCGATCAATCCTGCAAATAGATTGCCGAGAGCCGCAGCTACAAACCAAATTCCCATCATCTGGCTGACTCGTGATTTTGGTGCAAGCTTGGTCATGGACGAAAGGCCAACAGGAGAGAGGCAGAGCTCACCAGCAGTATGAAGAAAGTAGGTAACCACCAGCCATGCCGGTGATACCAAATTCGTGGTGGAGGCATTTGCAGCACCCCAGGAAAGAACAAAGAATCCGGCGGACAATCCCAAAAGTCCCATTCCAAATTTTACGGGAATGGATGGGTTCGCATTTCGCGCAGCCAGCCACGTCCACATAAAACCGAAGATGGGTGCAAAAATCACAATGAAGGTCGGATTTATCAACTGAAGTGTGCTAGCCGGAATTTCCCAACCAATACCGATTCTGTGAAATAACCAGAAAAGCAGTATGATTACAGCAGCCGAAGAGATGCCCACAACAATCTTGGCAACACTCCATATATCATTTCTTTTAATAACACGATAAGCTACATAAAAAGTGGGGATTGCAAGTAAAAGTGTGATCAAAAAAGCTCCCCAGTCAGCAAGAAAAGGACTTGGGCCAAATGAACGATCAGTTAAATCTGCTGCAAAAAGGTTCAACGAAGAACCAGCTTGTTCAAACCCACTCCAGAAAAGGGCAGCTAAAATAAACAGCCAGAAAATGACGCCCAGTTTTTTCTTTTCGTCTTTGGTATGGCCGCCAAAGAAAATGATATAAGCAAAGAAGCCTATGGTAATTGCCACAGCAGCGTATCCAAGATAAGCGGCCAAAGACTCAAGCGTTATAGTCAGAGCTCCTGAACTCCACATGAAGCCAAACAATACAAGAATGGCAGCTATAACAGATATCGTCACATAAAAGCGACGACTTCTTTTATTAATTACTTCATCGGATTCTCCTGTTTTTAAGTCACCAGCTGTACCTAAATATTTTCCGCCAATTTTGTAAGAGATCAATCCAAAAACCATTCCGATACCCGCCAGGGAAAACCCGTAGTGCCAGTTGTAACCTTCTCCTAAAAGGCCGCAGAGCAGGGGACCCAAAATAGCACCGAAGTTAATCCCCATATAGAAAATTGAGAAACCGGCATCGCGTCGTGCACCACCTTCCGGATATAAGTCGCCAACCATTGAGCTGACGTTTGGTTTCAGCAGTCCGGTACCGAGTACAATTAAACCAAGTCCAACGTAGAAAAACTCAATATTTGGAAGCGCCATACTGAAGTGACCGGCGGCAATAATACAACCACCTACAAACACTGCTTTTCGTTGGCCCCACATTTTATCAGCTATCCAACCGCCTGGAAGTGACAATACATAAACAAAAAAAGTATAGAGGCCATAAACAGCTGTAGCTTTGCCAACACTAAAGCCAAGCCCGGGATTATTGCCAATAGCTTCTGCCGTCATAAAAAGAACCAGGAGAGCCCGCATTCCATAATAGCTGAAACGTTCCCATAGTTCGGTAAAAAATAGAGTAGATAGACCCCGCGGATGACCGAAAAAGTCATGCTGGGCAACTTGCGTACCGTTCGCCATATTTCAAGATGATTTGATTACAATTTCTGATGTTACCTCAAATAAGTGATGATACCTAAACAGGCACTTGGTTGCAAGAATGGATTAAACAAACTGCATGCCAAGCCTGTAACTTGCTATTATTTTGATAACTCTGCCATTATTTTTTTTCTCACGTTGGAAAAAATCACTTCGCCCTGAAATGGGGATTTGTGAATAGCATCGTGCTTTTAAGATTATTTTATTGAGAATATGGATCTCTTCCAGATTAAGTGGCTGTATATGAGCCGGTTATTTATTTAGCAGTATTATGGTTGCGAACCCATCGGATTCCGAAATAGATGACGGTTAAAATGGACAGAAGGATGAGCATCGAATTTCGTTCCTGTCCCGTCAGGTTTGATAAAAACCAAATGATAATCATTGAAGCCAGAATCGGAACTGTATAACCGCCTGGGATTCGAAAGGTTTCTAAATCACCAGGGACTTCATTTCGTAATTTGATAACAGCAAGGGCCACTCCTAAATAAACAAGTAAAATTGCTGCACTGGAGACGATCGCAAGAGCTTCAAATCCTCCAAAAGTTGCAAGTAAAAATCCAATTGAAGCATACACGATAATTGAAATATAAGGTGTAGAAAATTTTGGATGGATTTGGGTTAAAACCGGGATCGGAATCACTTTATCACGGGCAGCACCAAAAAGAACCCGGGGAACGCTTAAGATTTCACCACTTAAATTTCCAAACATGGATACGGCAGCTCCAATGGAAATTAGAGTTAATCCAATCGGACCAAATAGTTGATTGCCAACTTCTGCCAGGGGATTTTCCTGGAATGAAGCCAATGAATCTCCAAGAATTCCTTGGGATACGGTTTGCAAAAATATATACAAAAGCAAAACCCCTGAAATTGCGATAAAGATAGCTTTCGGTACAGTTTTTTGGGGATTCTTAATTTCACCACCCACCGAGAGGCCACTTTCGGCTCCCATAAATGCAAAGAAGAGAATTAAAGACATTTGCCCGATATCGCTTATTTCCGGAATTGACTCCCATGTAAGATTAGCCATCGTTACATCCTTCCAGCCAAATAAAACCAATACAAGTAGTGGAGCGAGTTTTGCAATTGTGGAAATTGCAACCAATCCAATTCCCTGTTTTGCTCCCCGGATATTAATCCACGTGAGTGAACCAAAAACCAAAAAGAAGAACAGAATTCGCAGCCATTGTTCCTGGAGCTGAGGAAACCAGCCCGAAAGTATATCCGCTACGGCATTGGCTACTGCGGCATCAGCACTAAGGGTTGATACCAAAAAAAGGATGGCCGTTAAAAAACCAATATATGGGCCAAATGCCGATTCTATATAGGTGTACGGGCCGCCTGAATCCGTTACTTCACTGCCGGCCTCAGCAAAACAAAGCATTACAAGGGCAATTAAAATTCCACAAAACAGGTAGGCTGTGATACTTGCAGAACCTAATCCGGCGGCTACAATTGCCGGTAATACAAAAATTCCCGCCCCGACAATAATATTTACCATGTTGGCGCTAAGTCCCCAAACCCCGATAGTTCTGGTTAACCCGTCTTCTTTATGAAAGATTGAATCGTGTTCTGTGGTTTCCTTCATTTAATAGTAAGTCTTCAAATTAATCTGCATGTTTTGGATTTTTATCCAGCCGATGGTTCTCAAACATTTCAATCATTGCTTTTACCATGCCTATCAGGCCAATTCCCAAAGCAATTAATCCTATTGATATCTGTTTGAAAACGGATTCAAAAGGTAAAAACAAACCAATTATTCCTATAAAAATAATAAGAAATGTAACGGTAGTACTCGCCGTGATGAATCTTTTGCCTTTAACGGGGTCCTGCCAAATACGTTTAGAAGATTCATTCTGAGTTGTTGTGGTATCCTGCAAAGTGGAAAAGCTAATTCCCAATCCCATTAAAACTAACGCCTGATTGAAAAAGTAGAAGAGGCTTTGAAGGTCAGTAAGTAAAGAGTAAAGGATGATGATGTTGGCCGCAATCATACACGGATATTGCAAATAACTGATTCGATGGAACAGGAGGGTTGTCTGCGACAAAATAAACGATTTGATTTAAGAATTTTTTAAGCTAAAAAAATTTTTATCAAGTACCACAATTAAGAATTTCTGATTTGTAACTATATAGTTTAACCAAATGGTTGAATTATTTAGTTAAAGGTTTTAAATTGCAAAAGAATTAATAAAAAAAGTTATGCCTTTAGAGAAACAGACCGAAGAACAAATCTTTTTAGCAGCACAGCGAGTATTCCAGGAGAAGGGATTTGCCGGAGCGCGGATGCAGGAAATTGCAGACGAAGCCGATATTAACAAATCCATGCTTCATTATTATTACCGAAGCAAAGAGAAATTATTTCTGGAAGTATTCCAGTCAAGCGTGAAGAAAATTTTTCCTGGATTGGTATCCATTCTTTCATCTGATGATGAGCTCCAAGCCAAGGTGAAGAGGGTAGTTGAGTTTTATTACACCATGTTTAGAAAAAATCCATACCTGCCATCGTTTGTTATTCATGAGATGAATCAACACCCAAAACGGTTTAAGGAGTTTATTTCATCTCTGGAGATCGAAATTCCATCCAAATTTGCCAACCAGCTTCAGGATGAGATTGATCAGGGAAAGATCTTACCGATGAAACCAATCCATTTTCTCATCAATATTGTATCTCTTTGCCTGATGCCGGTTATCGCCAGAACAATGGTTCAGACTCTTTTTTCTTTGGATGATGAGCAGTTCGATCAATTTCTGGAGGAGAGGAAAGATCTTGTTCCTGAAATCATTTTCAATGGAGTTCAGCCATGAAGCGATTTCTGACTTTACTATCTATCTCCGCATGGATGTTTATGAATGTGTTTGCTCAATCAGAAATGAAAATTCTGAGCCTGGAAAAATGCTACGACATTTTATACACAGAAAACCCTGTGACTGATAAGATCCGAATGAATCGCCAGATTACGAATTTGAATCAGAGAATTGCTCAATCCGGGTGGTATCCGGATGTTCAGTTGGAAGCCAGTGCCAGTTATCAATCGGATGTGGTGAATTTTCCGTTGGATATGCCAAACCTGGATATCCCAAATTTCAGCAAGGATCATTACAACATTGCATTGAACATTACTCAACCCATCTTTGATGGAGGCCGGACAAGTGCGGCAAAACAACTGGAGCAGGATTCAGGAGAGATGAACGAAGCTTCCATGGAATCGGATCTATTAACGATTAAAGAACAGGTTGATCGGGTTTATTTTGGGATACTGATTTTGCAGGTACAGATGAAAATCCATGAAACTGTTATTTCTGACCTGGAAGAGCAGCTTGAACTTGTCAAAAGCCGGGTTGAGAACGGAGTTTTACTTCCGGGAAATGAATCTTCTCTTCGGGCGGAGATTTTGAAGAGAGAACAAGACCTTACAAAAATTCACTATGATATAATGGTGGGGTTGGAATCACTGGCAGAAATTCTGGGAACGGACGAATTTCTGACTTATAAACTGGAACTCCCGGAAAAAGAAAATTGGGAGCTTCAAAATCAGGATATTCTGAGGCCCGAATTGGCAATGATCGAAGCAAGACAGGAATTTCTTGGAACTCAAAAAAACCTTTCTGATGCCAATAAACTTCCTACAGTTTCAGTTTTTGTCCGTCCTTCCTATGGCCGTCCGGGATTCAACATGTTTGAAGATGACTTGCAGTTTAACTGGATTGTTGGAGTCCAGGCGCGTTGGAGCCTGAAAAGTGCACGGAATGCTTCTGTTAAAACGGATGTATTTGATCTTCAACAAAAACAGCTCTCCGAAGATCGAACACTGTTCAACCGCCAACAGAATGCTGCGCTGAACCGGCTAAAAAAAGAAATTCAATCAATTGAAGAACAGATACAAAAAGATCAGGAAATCCTTGAATTACTACGACAGGTGGCCGAAGAAAAGCGGAGTCTTGTAGATGAAGGGTCGAATACCGTAACCGATTATATCTCTGCGCTTAACGATCAGTACAGGGCAGAACTTCAACTGGAACTCCGAAAAATTATGAGAGTTCAGGCAATCATTAACTACGAAACAGAACAGGGTTGGACATGGAATTAAAACAGTGGATACTCATTGCATCAGGATTACTTTTAGTGGTTTCCTGCTCAAATGGGGATGAATCTGATGCATTTGGACAGTTTGAAGCGGAGGAAATTGTAATTTCGGCAGAGACAAACGGCAGGTTGGTTCAGTTTGATGTGGAAGAGGGAGATGAACTGCTGCAAGGTGAACAGGTTGGTGTTGTTGATACCACAAGCCTTCATCTCCAAAAAGTTGAATTGGAGGCTGCGGTAGAATCAATCCGGAGTAACACAGACAAGCTGGATGCCCAGAAACGAGTTTTGCAATCTCAGCTTGAAACCGCTCAAAAAGAGTTGGATCGCATTCAGGCGCTGAGACAAGATCAGGCAGCTACACAACAGCAATTAGAGTCCGCTGAAGGTCGTGTCAGCACGCTGCAACGACAGATTGAAGCGATAGAAGTGGACAAGCAGTCCGTAACCAAAGAAAGAACCCGAACGGAAGCGAGAATTGCGCAAATCAACCATCAAATTAAACAGGCTGCGATTTTAAACCCTGTAAATGGAACTGTTCTGAGTACTTTTGCTGAAGAACATGAACTCGTTTTAATGGGGCGGCCCTTATACAGAATTGCAAATCTCGATGAGATGATTCTTCGTGTATACATCTCAGGTGCACAGCTCGGAAATGTTCAACTCGGTCAAACGGTAGAAGTTCTTTTTGATGAAAATGAAACGGAAAACTATCTGGTATCCGGCCAGGTGAGCTGGATTGCATCCGAAGCCGAATTCACTCCGAGAATGATCCAGACAAAAGAAGAAAGGGTGACACAGGTATATGCTGTAAAAGTACATGTTGATAATCCTGAAGGAAGAATTAAAATCGGTATGCCCGGAGAAATTCGGTTTGAAGAAAATGAAAATCAAGAATAACAAAATGTGTAAAGAGATATGAATCCAAATAACCATGAGTTTATACATATGATTTGGCTAAAGTTTTTAGAATTATGGAAACAGATTGATCATGCGATAGAGAAGTTTGTTCAGCAGACCATAGATGAACTTGAAGAAATCCATCAACAAGAATAAGTGGCACCTGTTGTTGAAATATCGGATGTGGAAAAGGCTTACGGCGATGTTCAGGCTCTTCGAGATGTTTCATTCCAGCTGGGTGAGGGCGAGTTATTTGGAGTGATTGGACCGGACGGTGCCGGAAAAACCACACTGTTTCGAATTATCACTACGCTGTTAAAACCTGATTCAGGTGTTGCCAGGGTTTTCGGCATGGATGTGGTTGATGATTACAGAAAAATCCGACCCATTTTAGGATATATGCCGGGGCGTTTTTCGCTCTATCAGGATTTAAGTGTAGAAGAGAATATCCGTTTTTTCGCCTCAGTTTTTGGAACCACTCTCGAGGATAATTATGCATTGGTAGAGCCGATTTATAAGCAACTCGAACCGTTTAAAAATAGACTGGCGGGAGCTTTGTCCGGTGGGATGAAACAGAAGCTGGCTTTAAGCTGTGCACTTATTCATAAGCCAAAATTGTTGGTTCTCGACGAGCCGACAACCGGTGTGGATGCTGTCTCAAGAAAAGAATTTTGGGAGATGCTTCATGGTCTGAAAAATGAGGGAATCACTATCATTGCTTCCACGCCTTATATGGATGAAGCGGATCAATGTGACAGGGTTGCGCTGGTTCAGGATGGAAAAATTCTCAAAATCAGTACTCCGGCTGCAGTTGCCAAATCATTTTCTGCGCCACTTTTTGGAATAAAATCAAAAAAACGATTTCGTCTGATTCAGGCTTTAAAGCAGTTTGAACATACGAAATCGGTTCATCCGTTCGGGGAGTCGGTTCATTATTCGGATGAACGTGAAAATCCCGATACCAACGAAATTGAACAGTATCTGAAAAATCAGGGAATTGCCGATGCATCCATCCAAAAAATTGAACCCGGCATAGAAGATACATTTATGGATCTGATGGAGAAGGAGGGAAACAATGGCTGAAGCCGCAATTAAAACCAGTGATTTGACAAAAATGTTCGGCGATTTCACGGCGGTGGATCATATCAGTTTTGAAGTGAACCGGGGTGAGATTTTTGGTTTTCTTGGAGCAAATGGAGCGGGAAAAACAACGGCAATGAAAATGCTGACCGGCCTGCTTTCTCCAACATCAGGAAAAGGATCGGTATCCGGCCATGATATCTATTCAGAATCCGAAACCATCAAAAAGAAAATCGGTTATATGAGTCAGCGGTTTTCATTGTATGACGATCTTACCGTGAAAGAAAACATCCGCTTTTATGGCGGTGTTTACGGATTGGAGAAAAAGACACTTCAGGATAAATCCTTGGAAATATTGGAAAAAGTAGGGCTTGAAGAAGCCTTAAACATCCGGGTTGGTTCGTTACCCCTTGGCTGGAAGCAAAAATTGGCGTTTTCGGTCTCTCTTTTGCATGAACCAACCATTGTTTTTTTGGATGAACCAACGGGAGGTGTTGATCCAGTTACACGGCGGCAATTTTGGGAAATGATCTATAAGGCTTCGGAAGATGGTATTACTGTTTTTGTAACCACACATTATATGGACGAAGCTGAGTACTGTGATCGGGTTTCAATTATGGTTGATGGGAAAATTGAAGCCCTCGATTCGCCCGAAGAGCTGAAGAAATCATTTTCGACAGACTCTATTGAAGAAGTTTTTATTCAACTTGCAAGGAGTGCAGAAAATGTCGAGTAACAAATCCTTTTTGCTGGAGAATAATCCCAACCAAATACGTAGGTCCAAATATAAATGAACGCATTTAAGGGATTTATCACGAAGGAGTTTAAACAGATTTACCGCGATAAACGGACGCTGCTGGTGCTTTTTGGGATGCCGGTTATTATGATGGTTTTGTTTGGATTTGCGATTCGTAATGAAATTCAAAAAGCGGAAGTAGCCATTCTTGATTTTTCCAGAGATACGGTGACGGAACAGCTAATTCAAAAGATTGGGGCCAATCCTTCCTTTAATATTGCGGGTTATCTGAATGCTTACAGCGAAATTGAACCGCTCTTTCAACAGGGAAATGTAAAAGCTGTTTTAATTTTTGAGGATGATTTCACCGAGAAAATGATTCGGTCAAACTCAGCAAAAATTCAGATGATTACCGATGCTACCGATCCAAATCTGGCCAGGCTTCTTCAGGCATATACTTCTCAAATAGTTCAGGATTTCAGCAGAGATTTATCTCCCGACAGATCGGTTGAGCGAGCTGGAATTTCCCCCACAATTCGAATGATGTATAACCCTGAGCTCAGAAGTGTGAATCTATTTGTGCCCGGACTCATCGCTGTTATTTTGATGCTGATTTCTACACTGATGACCTCCATCTCCATCACACGCGAGAAGGAAATGGGGAACATGGAAATCCTGCTTGTTTCTCCTCTAAAACCTTATCAGATTATTATTGGTAAAGTGTTGCCGTACTTAGTCTTATCAATTGTAAATGTTTTTACCATTTTAATTCTTGCAACCTTTGTTTTTGATGTACCTTTTGAAGGTTCATACATTTTCTTCTTTGCCGAAGCGATTCTTTTTATTCTTACGGCATTATCACTTGGAGTATTTATTTCTGCTGTCTCAAATAATCAGCAGACAGCAATGATGGTTTCGCTGGCCGGCCTTTTGCTTCCAACCGTTCTTCTCTCCGGATTTATTTTTCCGGTTTCCAGCATGCCGTATCCCTTGCAGTTAATCAGCCACATTATTCCCGCAAAATGGTTTCTGATCATCGTGAGAAGCATTATGCTGAAGGGTGGAGGCATAGATATTCTCTGGTTCCAAACTCTCATTTTGCTCGGAATTACCTTGTTGTTTATGGGTTTGAGTATGAAACGATTTAAAGTGAGGCTGCAATGAGAACCATTCAATTCATATTACAGAAAGAGTTTCTGCAGATTTTCCGCAATAAAGCGATGCTGCCAATTCTTTTTGCCATGCCGATTGTTCAGCTTTTAGTTCTCTCTTTTGCGGCAACCTACGAATTGAAAGAAGCTTCATTTGCATTGGTGGATTACGATCAGTCATCTCTTTCGCGGGAATTAACGGCACAATTGCAGGCAACCGGGTATTTCCGTCTTGAATATAAAACGTTCAGTGAGAAGGACGCACTCAGTAAACTGCAAAGTGGAGACGTGAATATGATTCTTACGATCCCGAAAGACTTTGATTCTGATTTTCTATCTGGCAAACCTGCACCCGTTCAAATGCTGATTGACGCTGTGGACGGAACCAAAGCCGGAATGATTCAATCATACAGTTCATCCATCATCAGGGATTTTAATGAAAATCATGTTCAGGAAGTTCAGCTTATTTCGTCTGATGTTTTACAACCACCCGCTCAAATAGAACTCATCTCCATCAACTGGTACAATCCCGATCTGGATTATATTACCTATATGGTGCCGGGAATTTTGGTCGTGCTGGTTTCCATGATCGGATTGTTCCTTTCCGGGATGAATATTGTTCGGGAACAGGAAATAGGAACCATCGAACAATTAAATGTGACGCCCATCAAAAAAAGCCATTTTATTACGGGGAAAATCATTCCATTTTGGATTATTGGAATGGTTGATTTACTGATTGGCCTTGGCCTGGCCCGATATGGTTTTAATATTCCATTCCTTGGAAGTCTCTTGCTAATTTTATTTGTTTCAGGAGTTTATCTCATTGTGATACAAGCTCTTGGACTATTTATTTCAACAGTTACGAGTACCCAGCAACAGGCCATGTTTATTGCTTGGTTTATTATGGTCGTGTTTATTTTGATGGGCGGACTGTTTACACCCATTGAAAGCATGCCGGTTTGGGCACAGGAGCTTACACTGGCAAATCCAGTGGCCTGGTTCATCAAAATGATGAGAATGGTATTGTTGAAGGGAGCCGGCTGGCAGGAGATTTCACATATGGTGATTATTCTGGTGGGAATGGGAATTCTTTTTTATACCATTGCATTAAATCGGTATAAAAAAACTTCAGGATAGTCGTTATTTTTGTGTTGTTTTGATGATTCAATGATACCAGTGTAAGTAAGCAACATGAAAAGGTTTATCGGAGCTCTATTCTTTCTTCTGACCTTCACGATTTTCTGTACCACATTTACTACTGTACCTGCTTCATTTCTCCAGATGGAGGCTCTCAACTATAAAGCTGTCTTTCAAAGTGAAGTCCAAAGTGCTGGACTTTTAGGTATTCCGACCAATTATCAAGGGAATCCACCGCCATCTAATCCGGATGACTGGATGGTAATTGATGATGATTTACTGCTTCCAGAAGATATTTGGGGAAATGCAGTGGCGCCAATCAATGTGTTTAAAACGGAAACTGGCGTTGGAATGATCTATTCTTCGATGTGGAGCGGAGCTGTTCGCGGCAGCCTGGCTTCCAGTTCAGATGGTATTCACTGGCAGGATTTTCCTTTAAATCCCGTCATGGATAATTTCCAGCCATGGCAGTATGTCTGGAGAGTTTCACCGGGAGCAGTACTTTGGGATGGCGAGAAGTTTATCTGTTATTACACTGACGCCGAACCCGCCTGGGATAAAGGCTACTATGGAATGCGGGCGGTTGGATATGCGTGGAGTAAGGATATGGTAGAGTGGCATTATAAAAAAGATAAGCCACTTCTCACACACAATGATTTTCATGTGATGTATAGTGATCTCATAGATTTTGAGAATTCTACACCTAAAGTGCACGGAAGAATTTATCCCAGAAATGCATTTAAATACAACGGTGAAACCTACCTTGTTCTTACGATTTCTGTTTCTAATCAGAGGTCATCAGCCGAATATGAATGGGTGGTAATAAAATCAAGGGATGGAAAATCCAACTGGGAGCGGGTTGATTTCAAAGGGCGCATTCCGGAAGATCCAATTGTGAAATATGGCGACCATTACTATACATCCTTTAAGATTTACGGAAAGGAGGGACGAGGAGCCACTATTGCCGTAAGTGATGATATTTTGGGACCCTATGAAAATATTTATGACGGCCCTTTATTTACAACCGGTTTAAACGGAAATCATCGGGAGACTGTTTTATGGATGTATGATAATATTTGGTACATATGTCTCGGTATCCGGGAAAGTGAAGACGTGCATGCCAGGTATGGCGAAAAAGCCCGTATTATGAAGTGTGCTCAATCAAGAAATAATGAAAATATATGAAGAAATTACTGGTAGTATTATTACTCTTGATTACATCTGCTGTTATTTATAGCCAGGCTCCGGAGACAAGTTACGAGTCAGGATCAGAGGCCGGAGAAAAAGTAGTGAAATCCAATGAAAAACCTCGTTCCATTTTGTATGGATTTTGGGATTATGTTTCACCGGATATTTTCCCACACGTAAATACTGTAAAAATTGATATAGATGATGTTCGTGATGTACCAGACGGTGTCCAGATTATCCCATATATCGGCAACTTTAAACCCGATGGAAACTGGGAAAAGCGGATGCGAAACAAACTCAGTCGCCTGAAAGATGTGGACCCGAAGCGCATTCCGTTTATCATTTTGCTTGATGAACCCATTTCGAAAGGGTGGAAACGCCCGGAAATGGAAGCAATTATTGATTTCGCCAAAGAAACTGATGACAGATTTAGCTACACGTTTTCATTTACCCGAACACATACCGAACGCCGGCGAAACTCGGAATATCCGCGAAATCTCGATGTGGCAATTATCAATTACTATCCGTTTTACCGGGAAGAGATTACAGGCCGTACATACGCAAATATTCAAACCGAAGAGCAGTTTTATGAAGATTTTCAATCGGTGATCGAAGCTGGCCGACGGAAGGCACCGGATATAAAGTGGGTTATCACCGGCCAGGCATTTTACAATGACAAGTGGAGACAGCCGCCTGATGAAGCACCAATTTGGTATGTAGATTTCATCTCTGAAAATGAAGATATCATTGGCCTGACATGGTTCACCTGGGAATGGAGGGGATCAATCGAGGAAGGTTCAGCAAAGGAAATGCCGGCTTTCCTGGAGAATGTAGAAAAGGGATTTAAACGAATTCCTGGTCAATAGTTCATACTGAAACACTGCGGTCTCTTTTCTATTCAAAAAAAAATAAACCACTTTTAAAATATTTCTGTAACAAGTGGATTTAAAATGCATCCTCTAAGTGTAACGTTTAATATTCACGAGATTCTCCGGGGAGATAGGCAATTGTTGTTGTTTGCCTATTGATATAACGTATGGCTTTTTTAAAAACGAGGGTTGCGCAATATTTTGCGTTTGGTGTAATCATTGTATCCACTTTGATTATGGGATTTATCATTTATGAACTCTCAAACACTAAACATGATTTTGCTACCCAATTAATCACTCAATCTTCTACCCAACTCCAGAGTGATCTGGATGAGTTCTTTCTGCCTGTCGAAAATTTAATGATGACACTCAAGCATCAACAACGAAACAGGTTTTTCCAGAACTTCGATACCTTATCTCTCAATAATTATTATATCCCCATCATAGACCAGTATCCGCAAGTCTCTTCAGTTGCTATAGCCAATAACCGTGGATATGAATTTAACATTATACCCGACAGCACCGCTGATATTTGGTTAAACAGGGAAGTGCATGTAGATCAATGGGGGATGATTGAAAAATGGGATTCATGGACCTATCAAAGTGATTCACTCCATCACATCCGTAGCTGGCAGCAAGAGTTGGAAAATGATCCGCGTACACGCCCATGGTTTACCGGAGCTTTGAATCATGTGAATGAAACGTACTGGACCGAGCCCTATTTATACATAACCGGAGATCTTGGTTTGACAGCCGCTTCAGAATGGACGTACTCGGAAACAGATACACTCCATCACATAATTGCTATTGATGTTACTCTCAAAGATTTGTCGAAATTTTCGCAAAAGATCAGGCTTACTGAAAACAATCAAAATTTCATATTAACGAGTCCCGAAAAAAAGATTGTAGGGTTGCCTCAGAGTTATAATGATATTACTCCCGAAGAATTAGCAGAAATGTTGATGACTCCGCCCGATGAATTTGAGTATCCTCCATTGGTAGCACTTCTCGAACATCCTGAGAACCAGATTGTTCATTTCGATAGCCAAAATGAACGTTGGTGGGGAATCATAAAACCATACTCGATCAACTCATCGCAAGAACTTTTACTGGCAGTGATTGTGCCTGAGAGTGACTTTTCTTCAAAAATCAACAGCACAAGAAACGCAGTTATTATTGGGTTTTTGATCATTTTTCTCATTTCAATACTGCTTGTAAGAAATTACAACAAGTTGAGAGTGTTGAGTAACAAGTTGAATGACACTAACAAAGTTATTGAGCACCAAAAGCAACTGCTTTTCTCTGAAGTACACCATCGCGTAAAGAACAACCTGGCCATCATTTCTGCATTGATTAACATTGAGTCCATGCAAAGTGAAAAAAAAGCTGTGCAGCAGGTGCTTTCCAGAACTCAAAAAAGAATTCAGTCGATGTCCTCCGTTCATGAAATATTGTATAAATCAGACAACATGAGCCGGGTAAGTGTAAAGGATTTTGTGCCGGAAATACTTGAACTGCATAATAATATTTGTGAACTGAAGACTCAGATCAGAGAGACGGTTATCAATGTAAATCAGGCATTAACATACGCATTGCTTTTAAATGAACTGATGACCAGAATTTTAAAATCGGATAATATTGAAAAATGTATTGTTGACGTTCAGGTAGAAAAATCAGAAGATGAGTTAATTACAGATTTAAAAATCTTTACCCGGTCTGCCCATACTCAGGCCGACAAAATCGTTGTAAATAAACTGAATGAAGTTCTTTTGAATCAGTTAAATGCATCGTTTGAAAAAGTAAATAAAGATGATTCGATTCTCTATCGAATTCGGTTCAAACTGGAAGATAAACGGGGAAGTACCAGCAATCAAAAGCTGAATCTTTAGTTTTAATATTCCAATTTATAGCATGCTTAATCTAATCTTATTCTTTTCCAGATTAGTGCTCCAAGTGTCTCGTAGGATGGCAAATCATTTATCAATCTAAAACGGAGATCGTTTTTTAGGACAGTTCTTTGTGATGATAATTCGGAAACAGTATGGAAAACAGAGATCTGTTTGTACCCAAAAAGAACTGATTGTGATACAAAGATTTTCGAAGTAAAAGTGGGTTCAGGCAGATTCGAACTGCCGACCTCTACGATGTCAACGTAGCGCTCTAACCAACTGAGCTATGAACCCGGGCAAGACTCCAAATATACCAATCGTTTTAACTGAAACGCAATAGAAATACCGGATGTTTCTTTCAGCTAATGACTAAGCTTTGTATCTTTACTGTTCTTTGAAATTTTAAAATAATTATGTCTAATAGAAGAGTTGCCAGAGAAGCTGCGTTGAAGTCATTGTATGCCGTGGAAGTCGGGAATAATTCGACTCAGCAAGTTACCAACGTTATTATAAAAACAGCACTTAAAGACGATACAGATTCCGTTAAATTTGCAGAAAAATTATTATTAATTACAGTCGATAATGCGGAGGAGCACGATAGAATTATCGACAAGCATATCAAAAATTGGGAAGTAGACAGGTTAGCCATCATCGATAAATTGATTTTGAGAATGGCCCTGACTGAATTACTTTTTTTTAAAGAAGTTCCTACCAAAGTTTCGATCAATGAAGCCATTGAACTGGCTAAAAAGTATTCTACCAGAAAAAGTGGGAATTTTGTAAATGGCATTTTGGATGCTGCTCTTACGTATTTAAAGAATGAGAATAAAATCGAAAAAAAAGGAAGAGGTTTAATCGAAGAGTCAAATCATTAAATGAGTCAGAAGATTGTAGCTATTGGAGATATTCATGGATGTGTACGATCCTTAAAAACTTTGTGGAATCAATTGAAACCTCACAAGGATGCTATCCATGTTTTTATTGGAGATTATATTGACAGAGGTCCTGATTCAAAAGGGGTTGTAGATTTTCTTCTGGATGTTCAATATGACCGCAAATGTGTGTTTTTAAGGGGAAATCACGAACAAATGTTGTTGAACGCCTTAAATAAAGATGAAATGGACCTCTGGATGTACAACGGTGGTGAGGTTACACTGAAATCTTATAATCATGCGCGGCATATATCGGATATTCCTGCTGAACACATCGAGTTCTACAGAAACACGAAACTTTATTTTGAAACAGACGATTACTTTTTTGTTCACGCCGGGGTGCCGCCTCATCAAACCCTGGAAAAAAGTAAAGAAGACGCCAAAGCCATGCGTTATTTTTTGTGGGGACGAGAACACCTGAATGCTTTCGAAGTTCCGTGGGAAAAATTGGTGATTTTTGGGCATACTCCCCGTCCTTATCCTATCCAGAAAAATGGAATGATTGGAATTGATACGGGATGCGTTTACAGCGAATTGGGTTATGGAAAACTTACCGCTCTGGTACTTCCCGAAAAAGAATTTATACAGCAAAAATCGCTGGATTGATGGATTTTCCTATATCGTTCATTCTGGAAGATGTACAGATTGACATCATAAATTGAATACAAATTTTTGAGAATATAAAATGAGTTTAAAATGTGGTATTGTTGGCTTGCCAAATGTTGGTAAGTCCACTCTTTTCAATGCACTGAGCAACGCAGGTGCCGAGTCTGCTAACTTTCCATTTTGTACAATTGATCCGAATGTGGGACTTGTTCACGTACCCGACGCGAGACAGGATACGTTGGCTGATCTTGTTGAACCCAAGCAGACTGTTCCGGCCACTATCGAATTTGTGGATATTGCCGGTTTGGTAAAAGGTGCTTCCGAAGGAAAAGGGAAGGGGAATGCCTTTCTTTCTCATATCCGGGAAGTGGACTTGATTGTACACGTAGTTCGGTGTTTTGATGATGATGACATCATCCATGTAGAAGGTTCTGTAGATCCCGAGCGCGATATCAGAATTATTGAAGATGAATTGATTCTGAAAGATCTTGAATCGGTCGAGAAACGAGTTGAAAAACTTAAGAAAGATGCAAAAGGTGGTGACAAAAAAATGGTTGCCAATCTGAATATTGTTGAAAGACTGTCAGAGCATCTTTCAGACGGTAAAACTGCAAGAACATTTGAAGCGGATACTGAAGAACGCGAAGCATACAAAGATCTGTTTCTTTTGACTGAGAAACCCGTTTTATACGCCTGTAATGTATCGGAAGAAGATGTAAATGATGGGAATGATTGGGTTGAAACGGTTAAGAAAATTGCCAGTGAATTTGACGATACCGTTGTGATGTTTTGCGCTAAAATCGAGGCTGAAATTGCTGAACTGGAACCCGAAGAAAAAGAGATGTTTCTTGAAGAAATGGGGCTTGATAAATCCGGTTTGGACCGTCTCATCCGATCAGCGTATCAAAATCTTGGTTTGATCACATATTTCACTGCCGGGCCAAAAGAAGTGAGGGCTTGGACCATAACCAAAGGAACAAAGGCACCACAGGCCGCAGGTGTCATTCATACGGATTTTGAAAAAGGTTTTATCCGTGCGGAAACGATAGCGTATAATGATTACGTATCTCTTGGTTCAGAGAAAGCAGCTCGTGAAGCTGGAAAAATGCGCCAGGAAGGTAAAGAGTATATCGTACAAGACGGTGATGTGATGCTGTTCCGTTTTAATGTATAGTGATTGATCAGCGCGAACTGACCTTTCTGATTTCAGTCGTGTCTGCCGGAAGAAACTGCGGTTCAATACGGTCATGAACCACCCACGCATTTGGGAAATCATTCTTTAGCAGGCGCGAAAATTGATTGGCTCTTCGCTGATTTCTGAAATCACCAGTCCGCACTTTGTAATAGGGTTGACGAAAAATGACATATACTTCAGGAGAATAACCTTCAATATTTTCATCAGCCCACAGCCGGAAATTATCTTTGGTTGAATCAGCATCGGCAACACTTCTTGTGGATAATAGCTGCACCCGGAATCCGGCATATTGATCAACCAGATCGTTGTCTTGTTCAACGTCTTTAAGAAATATTTCCGGCATGTCCTGTTCTACCGTTACAAACTGATCGGCGAGGGCGCTTCGGGTTTCAAAGAGTTCTCTTTCCGACTCGGTCATTTCGTCCATCAGGTAATCTTCTACTAAATCCGGATCAAGATTAAAGATGGGTTGATCAGTCGATGTTGAGCCTTCATCCCCATTTTCTTTTGTTGTTTTCTCGGTTGTACTGCAACCGGCAGAAACAATCAGAAGGATGATAAAAAGTGAAATAAATCTATTCATAAAATGCATATTGTTATCACGTACCAACGGGGTGCCATGTAGTTTTCGTTTCCATAAAATCGAGAATCAAATATGGTGTTTCGTGCTTTTTGTCACTCCAGTCCGATTGGGCATAATGCTTAACTCGTTTCACACTGATAGATGCATTCTCATCGATTTGTTTCCGCGTTTCGGGATTATCAACAGCATTAAAAATAGCATTCACATCCATGTGAGAAGTAAGATTTTCAACCATTTCATTCCGATAACCTGTCAGAATATTGATGACTCCGCCGGGAACATCCGAGGAATGTAAAACTTCGCCCAAGCTCACAGCCGATAATGGATTTTTTGTAGAAGCTATTACAACACAAGTATTTCCACTGGCTATGACAGGAGCGATGAGAGAAATGATAGAGAGAAGTGGTGATTCATCGGACCCCAAAATCCCAACCACTCCGGTTGGCTCAGGCATACTGAAATTAAAGTGTGAGCTGGCAACAGGATTCACCGTTCCAAATACCTGGCTGACTTTGTCTGTCCAGCCGGCAAAATAGATCAGGCGGTCAATAGCCAGTTCAACCTCCGCGCGTGCATTTTTCTTTTTCTCTCCGAGGAGTTCCAGTTCGTTAACAAATTGGTTTTTACGTCCCTCAAGCATTTCTGCAATCCGATAAAGAATCTGTCCGCGATTGTAGGCCGACCGACCACTCCATCCGCCAAAAGCCGATCGTGCCGCTACAACGGAATCTCGCACATCTTTTCTGGTACAACGGCAGGCATTGGCAATATGATTTCCCTTTGAATCTTCTACCCGATAGATCCGTTCGGATTCACTCCGGGGGAATTTTCCGCCAACATATGTTTTATAAGTTTTTAGAATTTCGAGTCTGTCAGACATTTTCAGTGATCAGTTAACAGTTATCAATAAATAGATTTCAATTCAGCTTTACGTATGGATACAATCCTTGAAGTCCGCCCTCACTCCCGATTCCACTTTCTTTGTAACCGCCAAAAGGAGATGTTGGATCGAATTTATTGTACGTGTTCGACCACATTACACCGGAGCGAACTTGTTGGCCGATTTTGAAAATTTTAGATCCCTTATCTGTCCAGATTCCGCTGGCTAAACCGTACGGTGTGTTATTGGCTTTTTCAATGGCTTCGTCCGGAGTTCGGAAGGTTTGAATGGTGAGAACCGGTCCAAAAATCTCTTCCTGAACAATTCGGTTACTCTGGGCAACTCCCGTAAAAATTGTGGGCCTGCAGAAATATCCGGTTTCCGGAAGTTCGCATTTACTTTGATACATTTCTGCGCCTTCGTTCACTCCGATATCTAAATATTCGTTTATTTTTTCAAACTGAGATTTTGAATTGATGGCACCGATGTCGATATTTTTATCCAAAGGATCGCCGACGATCAATGTTTCCATTCGGTCTTTCAGTTTATCAATCAAACGTTCTGCAATTCCTTCCTGAACCAAGAGACGCGAACCAGCGCAGCAAACATGGCCCTGGTTAAAGAAAATCGCATTGATAATTCCCTCAACAGTCTGATCTAAAGGAGCATCTTCAAAAACAATATTCGGTCCCTTACCGCCCAGTTCAAGTGAGTATTTCTTCTCCGTTCCGGCCAAAGCTTTTTGGATGATTTTTCCAATTTCGGTTGAACCAGTAAAAGCAATTTTATTTACATCGGGATGATTGACAATAGCTGATCCTGTCTGACCCGCTCCCGTTACAATATTTACAACTCCGTCCGGAAGGCCGGCATCACTGCAAATCTCGGCAAATTTAAGTGCGGTGACAGGAGTGGTTTCTGCCGGTTTTAGCACAACCGTATTTCCGGTTGCAAGAGCAGGAGCAATTTTCCAGGCTAACATCAACAGGGGAAAATTCCAGGGAATGATTTGTCCGCATACACCAAGCGGTTCCGGTTTACGTCCGGGAAAAGCATATTCCAATTTGTCGGCCCAGCCTGCATAGTAAAAGAAGTGGGCGGCGGCTAACGGTACATCCACATCACGGGATTCACGAATCGGTTTCCCGCCGTCTAGCGTTTCAGTGATGGCAAGCTCACGAGATCGTTCCTGGATCATTCTTGCAATACGATAGACAAACTTGCCACGCTCTTTTGCCGAAATTTTCGACCAGGTTTTGTCATACGCTTTTCGCGCAGCCTTAACAGCTTTATCAACATCTTCGGTGGTTCCTTCAGCAAATTCTGTAAGAACTTCTTCGTTGGCCGGATTGATGGATTTCATGTAGCGCCCTTTCTCCGGTTCTACAAATTCTCCATCTATATAATGATTGTATTTTTCTTTGATCTCAACAAAATCACTACTTTCAGGAGCCGAACTGTATTCCCAAAACGAAGCAAAATCCAATTTCAAATCGGCATTCGGAGAGGTCGGTTTTGGAGCACCATTCGTCGTTTCGGTAGATATTTTGTCTTTTGTCTTAGACATAAAATTTGATAGTTGTTAGTGGTCAACTGTTTATTTCACCACAGGCACAGCGCTTAGCGCCGAGCGATTTAATCATTTGAAAAATAATAACTGCTTTGGTACACACCCGTTTCCTGTTTAACGATTTGCATCAACAGGTCATTCGCTAACGAGCTGGCTCCAAATCGAAAATAGGAGGGAGTCAGCCACGCTGAACCCAATGTTTCTTTTACAATAACGAGATACTGCAACGCTTCTTTTGCTTTCCGGATTCCTCCAGCCGGTTTCATACCAACCATTCGCCCGGTTTCACGATAGAAATCACGGATTGCTTCCAGCATTACAAGGGTAACGGGTTGAGTTGCTGCGGGGGAAATTTTCCCGGTGGATGTCTTAATGAAATCGGCTCCAGCATACATCGCGATATCGCTGGCTTTACGGACGTTCTCATACGTTTCCAGCTCGCCGGTTTCTAAAATTACTTTCAGGTGGGCATTGCCACAGGCTTCTTTAATGGCGGAGATCTCATCAAAAATAAAATTGTAATTGCCTTTCAGAAATTCTCCGCGGGAAATCACCATATCAACCTCATCGGCGCCTTGATCAACGGCAAATTTTGTATCGTCCAGTTTTACTTGCAGGGTTGCCATTCCGCTGGGAAACGCTGTTGCCACGCTGGCTACATTGATATCCGTACCTTTCAGAGCCTTTTTTGCAGTGGATACCATATTCGGATACACACAAATTGCAGCAACAGTGGGTAAATCAGGCATGGCAGCATACGGCTGTTTTGCTTTACTGCAGAGCTGCATAACTTTCCCTTCGGAATCTTTTCCTTCCAGCGTGGTGAGGTCAATCATACTCAACGCCAATTTTAAACCCTGAACTTTCGACTCTTTTTTGATACTTCGCTTATTCAGTCTCGAAACCCTTTCTTCGACGCCAATCTGGTCAATCGGAATGGTTTGATGAAAGTCGGGTACTGTTGCAGAACTCATAATCTTTATTGGTTTTATTTGACCTTAATGTACGGATTATAGACGCTGAGAGAAAGTGATTCAATCCCTGAACTTATAACAAAAAGTTTTGAAATTATCAGAAAGAAATAGGCATTCATCAATCTTGCCGTGTATATCAGGTAGAATCGATCAATAAATTCATTTACGTCTTTATCATGAGAAATTTTTTCATTAGTCTTTTTTTAATCACATCTCTTTTATTTCTGAGTTCGTGTGAGGATAACAGAGTTGGATCTTTAGAAACTATAAATTTTCGTTCAGATGGGACCGGGTTGATGGAAATGTATGTAGATCATTACCGGTGGATAGGAGGGTTCGAAGGATTTCATTTTAAGTATTTCACTCAGGAAGGATCAGAGATCGGTACTAAGAAATGGACCCGTAATTATTCCCCTGTTGAAAACTTCGACTATGAATGGGGATATAGATATCATCTGATTGTAAAGAAGAAAAAATATGATCCTCCAATAATTGATTCCCCTCCATTCTTTTACGAGTTGATTAAAGTGGTCTCTAAAACAAAAGTTGATGATGTAACTTTTAAGATACCAATATATACTACCTGTAGTGGATGTACTCCCATTTTGACAGGCAGCCAAAGTGATGGCTATAGTTTACTTAACTCAAAAAAAATTGATTGTGGGAACTTCTGTGAAGAATTAGCAGAGGTAAAAGAAAAGGAGAAGTCTATCATCGCCATTTTCCAAAACAAAGAAAATGGAATGATTATATTAGTTGGATTGGAGAGTTAATAAGTATGGGAAAATTATGAAATCGATAAAATTTATTCTGTTCATTTCGCTGCTTTTTCATTTGGGGCATGCCAGGATACAGAGAATGAAATCCTGGAGATGCGAGTGAGTCATCATCAACAAACCGGATATAGCTTTATTGGCCCTCGAATTTTATATCGTGTGCAGGTAGGAGATGAGATTGGAGGTGAAAAATGGAATGCAACGTTTGGGATTGAAACTAATCTTCTAAAAGTTGTCTGTTTACGAGCAAAAGTGAGTCCGCCTCTATTAAAAAAGGATTGGATGCATCATAATGTTGTTTCAGGATCTCAACAGATTTTTTGAGTAGTGAATCTGCTTCTTCATAATCCTCATTCTTCAAAGCATATTTTCCCTGTGCTGCATACACTCTTCCGATATTGGGATGTTGAGCATCAAAGTTTTGTTGAAAATTAGTGATGGCTTTTTCTCCAAATTCACCGGCTTTCTTATACTCCCCGTCGTTGTACTCTACTTCGCCATAGGTAATCATCATATAACCAAAATAGGGATGAGCTGCACCATAGTTGTTTTCTATGATGGAAGAGGCTTCGGCAATTTGTTCTCTGGCTTCATCATGTCGCCCGGTTTCGCTTAAAACTTTTGCATATTCGCGTAAGGCTAAAGCATATCTGAAATGTGTGGCGCCGTGTTGCTGTTTGTTGATTTCCACGGATTTTTGAATATAGTTATACGCTTCTTCGTAGTTACCCAGTTCCAGAGCAATATTTCCCAAAGCTTGCAATGAAGAGCCAACAAGTTGGTGGGTAGGGCTATACACTTTTAACCGAATTTCATACGCTTTTTGAGTCATTTCATAGGCCTTTGGAAAATCCGCAACGGTAGCATAAACAACTCCCATATTGTGGTAGAGAGTGGCAATTCGTGTATTATTTTCATCAAAAACTCTGAGCTTAAGTGTCAGTGCCTGTTCAAGATTGTCAAGAGCGGCCTGGTTTTGCCCAATATTTTTATAAGCGCGCCCCCGATTGTTGTAGACATTTGCCAGAATGTCGATTTCATCAGGAGAATTCAGGTTGAAGTTCTGAACAAGTACGTTATCCAAATCAGATAAAACGGAAAGAGCTTGTTCGTGCCTGCCAACTTCCATTAAATAGTCGCTGTAATTCAATTCATGTTCAATATAGCTCATTGAATGATCCAGCTTGTGCACCCGGAAAAGAGAATCGGTTAGTTGGAAATAACGGTCCGATTCTTCCATATTTCCAACCGTTTCCAGCCACTCGGAGTATTGTGTTCCAATAGCCAAACTTTTTTCTGTTTGGCGGGGAAGGGAGTCAGTTACAAAAGCCATTGCTTTCTGCAAATTGATTCCTGCCTGTTCGATCTCACCATTATTGAATTGAATGGACCCAATCGTACCCAAAATAGTGGCCCTGTTCAATGCGGATAGGTTATCCTGTTCCAACAGCTGAATGCCCCGGTTTAAGGCATCGTTAATGGTTATTTCATCTCCGGAATTTTCACTGGGATTGTTTAATTCCAGCATCGAAATCAGAAAATTCGTGACCTCTTCAGCCCGTTCGGCTTCAAGTTGAGCGAAATCGCGCTGTTGTGCAATCTGGTTTGTGTAATACGCGGTGAGTAGAATGACAAGGGTCAAAACTCCGGAGGCGATATACATTGCCTTTTGATGGCGACGAATGAATTTTTTACTGCGGTATTTTAGCGAATCGGCATGAGCGGAAACCGGAAGGCCATACTTGTAGTTTTCCAGATCACTTAAAAATTCATTGGCTACGCGGTATCGCTGATCCGGTTCTTTTCGAATTGATTTAAGAGCAATGGCATCCAAATCACCGTAAAGCTCTCTTTTTAATGAAGGTGAATCCATTCGGGAAGAAGGACGCGGAGCTTCCTCATTCAATATGACTTGTTCGGTTTCAAACCGTGATAGTTCATCAATATCAAACGGACCTATTCCGGCCAGCAGTTGATAAAAAATTATACCGAGTGCATACAAGTCTGTAGCCGTTGTGATATTCTCCTGACGGATTTGTTCGGGAGCAGCATACCGGAGTGTCAACAGGCGTGCGCCGGTTTGTGTGATAATTTCAGAATCATCTTCAATCAGTTTTGAGATACCGAAGTCAAGGATTTTGACATTTCCGCTTTTGTCGATAAAAATGTTACCCGGTTTAAGATCCCGATGAATGACTAAGTTTTCATGAGCGTATCGGACGGCTTCAAGAACCTCCTCAAACAAGGTGATTTTTTCCTGTGTTGAGCATTGATGTTTCTCGCAGTAATCGGTGATGGGCATTCCGTCAATGTACTCCATGATAATATACGGGACACCGTTTGCCGTAGTACCACTATCAAAAAACCGGGCAATAGAAGGGTGGTTCATGCCGGCAAGAATCTGTTGCTCTCGTTTGAAGCGCCGCAAATTTTCCCGGCTTGCACGGCCATGCTGAATAATTTTAATGGCAACACGATGATCCAGTTCATCATCGGACCGTTCCGCCAAATAAACAGCTCCCATTCCACCTTCAGCAATTTTTTCACGGATTGTGTAGGAGCCTACTTTTTTGCCAATGAATACATTTTCAGCAGAAATCTGCTCAATTTCTTCGGCAATTTCATTTAACATCTCTTGTCTGTAAACGTCCTGTTCCTCAAGCCAGCCCTCAGATTCATAAATCGACTGTAGAAACTGAGTAACTTCTCCTTTGAGTTCAGCATCATCGCCACATTTGCTATCAATGAAGGTTTTTCGTTCACTTTCGGGCATTTCTAAAACCTGATCAACAATGGTTTCAACCCTTTTCCAATTCGATGTATTCATAAAAAATGCAGAAGTTTATAAAGATGAAGCGTCCTTATATAATGCGTAATAATTGAAGAAATCTATCACTAAACTTTGAAACGTCCTTTCAATTCTTTGTACAGCCAACCCCTGGCTTTTGACCAGTCGCGTTTAACTGTGCTTTCGGATATTTCCAGAGCTTCAGCCACTTCATGAATGGTCATTTTTCCAAAGAATCGCATCACGACAACATCAGAAAGGCGTTCATTCATATTGGCTAATCTGTCCAGAGCAGAATCAATATCAATTAATTCAGCCGTTTTATGTTGTGATCTGCTGAAGATTTCATCGATGTAAGTTTGATCTTTTTCCTTTCCGCCTCGTTTATCCGCATGTTTTTTTCTTGCATAATCGATAAGAATTTGCCTCATGCAACGAGATGCAATCGCCAAAAAATGACTTTTGTCATTAAAGTCGATTACATCCTGATCAATCATCTTTAAATAGGTTTCGTGAACCAATTCAGTCCTGGAAAGGGTATGGTCGGGCGACTGACGTTTCATATGAGAATAGGCCATCCGGCGTAACTCATCGTAGATCAGAGGATATAACTTGTCGTAAATGCCTTCTTCGCCTTTTTTCAGGCGAATCAATAATTGAGTGGTGTTGGCTTTTTCCATCACGGGCTTACTGCTTAGACGGTGAATCTATTCAAAAATTATTATCTATAAAGATGATCATTAACTGATTTGTACAAACATGAAAGTATTGAATTCAATGATATAATTACAGATGGTATCTGTCAATTTTCAAGGTGTATCATTCGAATGTCAGGATTTCTAACCGGTAAAATCTTCAAAAGAAGAATGAAGATTGGAACAAGTGGGTACTCACTTCAAATTTCGTTATATTATTAAGCTATTCCGTTATCAAAAAGAAGAATTATAAACCCTATTAGCAACCGATTTTAATGAGTTCCTACGATCCATCAGTCATAGAAAAAAAGTGGCAGGAGTACTGGCAAACAAATAAGACGTTTAAGACCCAAACCGATCACAATAAACCAAAATATTATGTTCTGGATATGTTTCCATATCCAAGCGGTTCGGGTTTACACGTTGGTCATCCGGAGGGGTATACTGCTACGGATATTCTTGCCCGCTATAAAAGGATGAAGGGATTCAATGTGTTGCATCCCATCGGTTATGATGCTTTTGGTTTGCCGGCCGAGCAATATGCGGTAAAAACGGGAACTCATCCGCGTGAAACTACCGAGAAGAATGTGACGCGTTTCCGCGAGCAATTACAAATGCTCGGTTTCTCTTATGATTGGGATCGTGAAGTGAATACGACGGATCCTGATTATTACAAATGGACGCAGTGGATTTTCTTGCGATTATTTGAAAAGGGATTGGCTTATGAAGATGAGCAGCCTGTGAACTGGTGTCCGGAATTGGGAACCGTTTTGGCCAACGAAGAAGTAATTGACGGCAAAAGTGAGGTAGGTGGATTCCCTGTCGTCCGAAAACCAATGCGCCAGTGGGTGTTGAAAATCACTGAATACGCCGAGCGATTACTGAATGATCTGGACGATCTGGACTGGCCGGAATCAACCAAAGAAATGCAGCGCAACTGGATTGGGAAATCCATCGGTGCAGAAATCGATTTTCAGGTTCATGAATACGATGAGAAAATCCGTGTATTTACCACGCGTCCGGATACGCTGTTTGGCGCAACATATATGGTTTTAGCTCCTGAACACCATTTGGTGGAGAAAATTACAACAGATGATCAAAAAGGAAAAGTTGAAGAATACAAGGAATATGCAGCTCAAAAATCGGATTTAGAACGGCAGGAGTTGACAAAAGAGAAAACCGGAGTGTTTACCGGTGCATATGCCATCAATCCGGCCAATAACAAAGAAATTCCGATATGGATTGCTGATTATGTATTGGCTCATTACGGAACCGGTGCCATTATGGCCGTTCCGGGGCAGGATGAACGGGACTGGGAGTTCGCTGAGAAATTCGATCTGCCGATTATCCGAACCGTTGAAACACCTGAAGATTATGATGGAAAAGCGTATACCGAAGATGGTCCTGCCATCAACAGTGATTTTTTGAACGGACTGAATGTAACCGACGCCAAAACCAAGATCATCAAATGGTTAGAGGAAAATGGAGTTGGTACAAAAAGTGTGAATTTTAAACTGCGCGACTGGCTTTTCTCGCGCCAGCGGTATTGGGGCGAACCATTTCCGATTATTCATGTGGACGGAAAACCCAAAGCTGTTCGTGATGAAGATTTGCCTGTTGAGCTGCCCGAAGTGGATGATTATCAACCTACAAAAGATGGTGAACCTCCATTGGCTAAAGCCAGTTATTGGGTAGAAACAACAGATCCTGAGACTGGAAAACCGGCAAAAAGAGAAACCAATACCATGCCTCAATGGGCCGGATCTTGTTGGTATTACCTGAGATACATCAGTCCTGAATTTGATGGCTCTCCTGTTGATCCCAATGAAGAGAAATACTGGATGCCTGTGGACTTGTACGTGGGTGGATCAGAACACTCTGTTCTTCACTTGTTGTATGCAAGGTTTTGGCACAAAGTCTTGTATGATTGCGGTGTGGTTTCAACGGAAGAACCTTTTCAGAAACTGGTGCACCAGGGAATGATTTTGGGTGAACTGGAATACACGGCGTACGAAAAAGACGGAAAAATCATTAGTGCTGATGAAGTTGAGGGTGGTGATGATGTCATAAGAAAACCTCTCTCCGAATTAGATGTCGAGAAAAAAGGTGATCGCCACGTGATGAAAGGCACCGAGATTGTGGTGGATGCCAAGGCTCACAAAATGTCGAAATCTCGCGGTAATGTGATTAATCCTGATGACGTTGTAAACAATTATGGAGCTGATTCCCTGCGCTTGTACGAAATGTTTATGGGGCCGCTGGAGCAGGTGAAACCGTGGAGTACAAAAGGTGTTGAAGGTGTGAACCGATTCCTGAACCGCTCCTGGAGACTGTTTTTTGGGGAAGAGCAGGAAGATATTTTTAATATCTCAGACAAAGAAGCGTCCAAAGAACAATTGAAAGTTCTTCATGAAGCTATTAAGAAAGTATCGGAAGATATTGAGGCTCTTCGGTTTAACACAGCTATTTCTGCATTAATGATTTTTGTCAATGAAGCCAATCAATGGGAGGGAGGAGTTCCTCGCTCTGTTGCTGAACCGTTTGTGAAATTGCTGTCGCCATTTGCACCTCATATTGCCGAAGAAATTTGGAATCGGTTTGGTCATAATGAAAGCCTGGCATACGAACCGTGGCCGGAACTTGTTGAAGAATACCTGAAAAGTGACACAATTGACATGCCTGTTCAGGTGAATGGGAAAGTGCGCGCCAACATTACCGTTCCGGCAGACAAAGCGAAAGATAAAGATTTCGTTTTGGGTCTCGCCAAACAACAGGAGAATGTAGAGCGCTACCTGGATGATACCACAATCGTGAAGGAGATTTTTGTGCCGGGGAGGATTGTGAATCTGGTTGTGAAGTAGAGAATGTTGAATGTTGATTTTTGAATTCGTGCAAGTTTAACACACGTCTTTTTTTCTTCTTCAATCTTCTGATTGTATCAACCTCACTAAGTAAAATCTGGTAATCGATGATGGTATGCTTATGCTATTCTTGCGGAGGAAGTATATCTCTTGATCTGTTTTATTAATCTAGCTAACAACTCGTCAGGCCCTTAATCTTCTAAACTGATTTTATCAGAAAGTTTTAAAAATATTAGACTCATCTTTTTGTCTTAAATGTTATTATCAACAAGAATATGTGAATGGGAAAACAGCAGATGTAAGTTAAGTTCAGAAGAGTGTTACCTGTCATTAAATCATTATGGATCGGAAGGTTATCAAGAATTGAGAAAATTTGCTTGAAATCCTTTTTGTACCATGGCCATAAAGTTGAACTTTATACATATGAGGATATACCAGATGTGCCTGACGGGGTTACACTTATGGATGCCAATGAAGTTCTTGATCAATCAAAAGTATTCGTATACGGGGATAAAATCGGAGCAGGCAGAGGGAGTGTCGCCGGTTTTGCAAATTACTTCAGGTATCAAATGTTGTATCATTCTGAAGATGCATTTTGGGTTGATATGGACGTGTTATGCCTCAAACCATTTGAATTTGATCAGGATTTAGTATTCGGGTGGCAAGATGAATACTACATCAATAATGCTGTTATCGGGACAAGAAAACAAAAACACAATCTCTTCGATGAATTAATCACATATTGCGAAGATCCCTTTAAAATAAAACACTGGGATGGCTGGAAGCTTTCAGTAAGAAAGTTATTGAGGTCGGTGGTAAGAAAAAATAATACCGAACATATTCCCTGGGGATTAACGGGGCCCAGGGCTTTAACGGGTTATGTGAAGAAACTTGGGTTAGAAGAGTATTCCCTACGAGAAAACAAGTTCTATCCCATAAAATTGAAGGAGTGGAAAAAGATTTTTTTTGAGCCGGCCAACGAAATTGAATCCTTGATATCAGATTCCTACGCAATCCATTTGTGGCATGAAAAAATGCGTAGGGAAAAATTCAATAAAAACGCTCACTTTGACACGAATTCAATTTTTGAACGATTAGCTAAGAGGTACGAATAGCGGGTCAAAAAAAGAAGATTGAATAAAGATTTTTAAATGATGAATGAATCGACTTCAACTAATAATTCATTTCATTGATGGGATATCCATCCCTTCCAAAACTACCAACCAAGACATTTAATCATGAAAGATAGTGGGGGAGTCTTTTGGGAGTTGAAAGATGGATTGAAAACGGCCAAATACGGCAACCTGAATTTAGTCAGTAAAATATATTAATCTTGTTTTGCACTGGAAACTACAGAGAGCTCATCATCCTCCACAGAGTGCACATGACCTTCACGCGAATCGTCTATTACTTGTATAAAGATTGCCCCGGCGATCACAAGGAGTCCCGCTACGATTTCATACGAAGAAGGATTCTGACCAATGGAGAGCCAGCCAATCAGTAAAGCTGCAATAGGAACCAGGTTTCCATAAATAACAACCTGAGTTGGCCCGAGAGATCGTAACGCGCGCACTTTAACCCATTGGCCAACTCCGACACCAATTGCGCCGCCGGCCAGAATGGCAATCCAGGTCCACATGCCAAGTGTCAGCCAATTTTCCTGGATGAGAGAAGGAGAGGCGATCATAAAATAAAGTGTTCCTCCGATAACCGTTCTCAATGCCACCATACTGATGGAACCATATTTTCTGGCGAGCGGCTTGATGAGGTGAAGTTCTACTACAGTCAGCACCAATGCGATGAGAAGTAACAGATCGCCAATCCAATAACCTTTATCGACGAATAAGCCGTCGTATGCGAGTGTCAGGGTTCCAAGTCCGGCCAGAAAAACCCCAAAATATCCGGCTCGGCCCATTTTTTCGGTACTGAGGAAATATCCAAAACCGGTACTGACCGCAGGCCCTAAAGCCAGCCAAATGGAAGCTCGCGCTCCGTGTGTAAGCCCAAGGCCTTCAATTCCTAGCCAAGGCGCAAGAGTGGCTCCCAAAACAGAAACCCAAAGTAGCCTCATCCAGTCTTTTTTTTCGATTTTTGGAAAAAACTGAAAGCTTGACCCCGTACGTTTGGCATCGGAATAACACTGTCCGTAGAGCAGCAGCAGCATGGCAATTCCTCCCATTGCAAACCTGGAAACACTGAATGAAATAGGAGCCATTTCTCGTAATGCTACTTCGGCTAGAATGAAATTCGCTCCCCAAAAAAAAGTAAAAAGAAGAAGCAAACCGTGGTGAGAAATTTCACCGGTTTGCTTTGAGACTTTATGTTCAGAGCGATTGGAGTTAACCAAAGATAGTATCCGTTAGTCAGTGTTCAATTTAGAAAGACATCAAAACAACCGGCCTTAATATGGTTTCATTCAAACAAATCAGAAAATAAAACACTAATAGTGTAATACTTTTTATATAACAGAACTGTAATAAACTTTTAAATAATTAATTCTTCGTGCACTCAATTATATTTTGAACTTTTCAACAAAGAAATTTGGGCTTTTGAACAAAAATTGATTCTTGTTGACCTCTTATCATTAGGTATAATTTGAATAAACAAAAAATTAAGAGTCATTATGAATCAATTTAAAAAACGTGTGTTGGTAACCGGTGGAAACGGCTTTGTGGGAATCCATTGCATTCTCCAATTGCTGCAACAAGGCTATACCGTAAAAACAACCGTTCGTACATCAGCCAAAGCAGAACAGGTAAAAGAAATGCTGAAGAATGTAGGAATCACCTCGTTTGAGAATCTTGAATTTGTAGAAGCAGATCTGTTGAATGATAAAAACTGGAATGACGCCATGGAAGGTTGTGAGTATGTTCTGCACGTAGCTTCACCTTTTCCAATGATTGAGCCGGAGGATGAAAATGAATTAATTATTCCCGCGAAAGAGGGAACGCTTCGAGTGTTAAAAGCGGCTCAAAAAAACAATATTAAGCGGGTTGTTATGACCTCATCTTTTGCGGCTGTAGGATACAGTATATCTCGTGAAGATTATGTTTTCACAGAAGAGGACTGGACAGATCCTGAAACTGATATTACTCCTTATATAAAATCAAAAACGATTGCTGAAAAAGCTGCATGGAATTTTATGGATCAAGCAGAAAGTAATACAGAACTGACCGTGATCAACCCTGTAGCCATTGCTGGTCCGGTGTTAAGCGACAATTATTCAACGTCTATTCAGTTTGTTGAACATATCATAACAGGAGTGATTCCTTTTGAAAATGACTTTTCTTTTGGCATTGTGGATGTGCGGGATGTCGCGGATCTTCATCTCAAAGCGATGCTTCATCCTGATGCAAAGGGAGAACGATTTTTGGCAGTGGCAGACGGATCGATGTCGTTTATAGAAATTGCTGAATTGCTGGATGTTAAACCTGAAGATTATTCTGGCACACCTCCGAAGCCTGTTCATATTTCCAATCAAAAAGCGAGGAAAGTATTGGGCTGGAATCCCCGGAGTAAAGAAGAAGCCATTTTAGCCACGGCTGAAAGTTTGAAGAAATACTCAGATATTGAACAAGAATAATCATCATATTTCAAAATGAAAGTAATTATCACAGGTACAACCGGAATGGTGGGAGAAGGCGTTCTGCTGGAATGCCTTCAAAACCCAAATGTAGATGAGGTTTTGAGTGTCAGCCGAAAACCGACTGGCCATACCCATCCAAAACTGAACGAGTATATCGTACCCGAATTTCTGGATTTAACGCCGGAAGATGAACAAATGAAAGGTTATGATGCTTGTTTTTACTGTGCCGGCGTGAGCAGCGTGGGAACGGATCCGGAAGTTTATCAACGAATTACATACGATACAACCATCCATTTTGCTAAAGTTGTTTTAAAACAAAATCCCGATTCTGTTTTTATTTACATAACCGGAGCGGGAACAGATAGTACTGAATCTGGCCGGTTGAGGTGGGCGAGAGTGAAAGGAAAAACAGAGAATGATCTCATAAAATTGGATTTTAAAGGCGTATATAATTTTCGTCCGGCGTTTATGAAGGCGATGCCCGGCCAGCAACATCTTCCCACGGCTTATAAACTTATCGGGTGGACGTATCCGTTTTTTAAAGCTGTATATCCCAAAGGAGTGAGTACGCTAAAACAAGTGGCTCAAGCCATGATTAAAGCCGTTTCAAAGGGATATTCCTCGAATATTCTGGAAGTAAAAGACATTAATAAACTCGCAGAATCATAACGAATGATGAACGGAACGGATCGAATAAAGTCATGTTATGTGGGCCCTGAAATCTCACCTGAACAATTTATTTCAGAGCATTACTTTTTTTATATGGGCAAAGGTTCCATAACCGGTTACGATGGCCATCAGGCGTATCACATGAAAACGGGGGAATATTGCATCATCAGAAAAAATCATCTCGCCAGGTATAAAAAAATGCCTGAGGGTGGAACCATCGAAAAAGTGGTGATTGTGCTGGATGAACTTTTCTTGCGTGATTTCCAAAAAAATCATGAAGTGAATCTTCACAACTCATCCATTCCAGATAAAGCTTTTTTATCTCTGAAAGAAACGGATTTAATCCCAAATTACATCCAATCTCTCATGCCATATTACGAAGGGCACGGAGAAATTGATGAAGCGTTTTCGAAGATTAAAAGGGAAGAATTATTATTGATTCTACTGAAAACTAATCCGGATTTGTCTGATATTTTATTTGATTTCGGCACGCCTGAGAAAATTGATCTCAAAGCGTTTATGAACCAAAATTATGCCTTTAATGTAAACTTGGAACGATTCGCTTATCTGACCGGTCGAAGCTTATCAGCTTTTAAAAGGGACTTTAAGAAGATTTTTAATGAAACTCCCGGTCGGTGGCTGGTTAAAAAACGTCTGCAGCAAGCCTATTTTCTTATCACAGAAAAAATGGAAAAACCTTCAGAGATTTACCTGGATCTCGGCTTTGAAGATTTTTCTCACTTTTCATACGCATTCAAAAAACGATTTGGTCACCCGCCAACTCAATTACTCAAATCCGTTCAACACGTTGACTAAAGTTATCATGAACCTGTGAGACACTGAAAATCTCACAGAGTTCAGCTCATGAGAAAGATTATTGATTAGAGGTAATTTCCCAGTCTATATTTCCGTCAAACGGATCATCAACAAGCCTCCATTCCCCATTTTCCGAAGACACAGAAACGGTTTGAACTTCATCACTATCCGGCAGATAGATTTTTCCCGTAGCTGGTTCTCCATCCACAGAAAAAACACGAAGCTCCAGGTTCGACCAGTCCATGTCTTTTGTTGATTGGGCCAATTCAATATGCGGTAAAACGGTTCCGCTTTTAACCAAAACAACTATGGGAATTTCACCAGCCCTAATGGTATGCCAACCGCTTTCGTAGGTTTCTCCGGTTTGATAATCAATCCAGTTTCCGGGCGGAAGGTAGACATCTCGCTCTTCAGCATTTTCGAAGAGAGGAGCTACAAGCATATCGGAGCCAAAGAGATACTGATCATCAATCAACCACGAACCGGGATCATCCGGATACTCTACAAAAAGTGCACGAAGCATCGGTAGTCCTCGATCCGAGCTGTATTTTCCTTGCGAATAAATGTACGCCATTAAGCGATATCGCATATTATCAGCCTTGCGGAATCCTTCAAGAAATTCGTCGCTGTATTCCCACGGTTCCGTTGGAGGATTTCCATGTGATCGAACGTGCGAAGTCAGCATTCCAAACGGCGTCCATCGGCGATAAACATCTTCGGGAGTTGCTGTCGTAAATCCACCGATATCATGACTCCAGAATGTGAATCCAGTCAACCCAATGGAAAGTCCTGCACGAAGTGTAGCCGACATCGCTGAGATTGTAGTAGCCGGATCACCGCCCCAGTGAACAGGATAACGCTGACTCCCGGCCCAGGTACTTCGTGCCCAGATAAATCCATTTCCACTAATATCTTTGGTGATGTCTGCAACAGCTTTGTTATATCGAAGAGGATAGAGGTTGTGCTCGTACCAACCGGTTCTGCCGGAGTGATAGAGTCCGTTTTCGGGAGCAGCCTCGCCGAAATCCACTTTAATGGCTCCAACTCCCATTTCGAGAAGCGGCTCCAGTTTATCCTGATACCACTGAACGGCATCGGGATTGGAGAAATCGATGATGGCATCCTCAACAGGAATATTTCCTTTTCTGTCTTTGATCGCGAGATCGTTTTGGATCAGCTCGTTATATAATTCATTCTTCGGAGTCATGTATGGCAATTGCCAAAGGGAGATATGAAATCCACGATCTTTGAAATCCTGAATCATCTGCTCCGGATTTGGAAATCGGTCTTCAGGAAACTGATAATCAGCTCTCCAGTCCACGCCAAACCATCCAGTGTCAAAATGAAGGACATCGGCGGGGATTTCAAGATCTCGTAACTGGTTGATGACCTGGCGTCCGTCTTCTTCAGAGAAATAGGTAATCCGGCTCATCCAGAATCCGAATGACCAAAGCGGCGGCATGGATGCTTTTCCGGTTAATTCTGTGTATTCATCCAAAATATCTTTTGGTTCGCCAAGGAAGAAAAACAGGTCCGCCTCATCATCGCCGATCATCATTGAGTTGACGGCATTATAATATTTGCCAACATCAACGCTAATGGGAGTGGAGTGATGCATAAAAACCCCATATCCGCGATTGCTCATGTAGAAAGGAACGGGTTTATACATCGTTTCATTTTGCGTACCGTTGGCGTCATCTACCCAAAGAACCACTTTTTCTCCGCGTTTGTCGAATTGAGTGAATGATTCACCAAAACCATAAATTTTCTCACCGGGCTGAAGAGACATCACAGCCGCCATACTTCGTGAATAATCACTGGCTCTGCGGACATAAGAAAAAGGCAAAACAGGGGTAAACGTATTGGTCACATCCGACATGTGTACAGTACTCGTCAGTAACTTTCCCTCTTCATCATACAGATAGACATGCCAGGGATTTTCAGTTATTACCACTTTGCCGTGTTCACTTTTATACTGATGTCCGCCTTCTACAGCTGAGTATTCCCAATCATCCCGGGCATCAGGTGCTTCTCCATTGACCAGCATCAGCGATTCATGGTTTGCAAATTGTGGTCCTGATGTCGCTTTCAATCGAATGGTTCTTGATGAAACAAACTGGAGAGAAAACGGAAGTTCGGGACTTGCAGCATATTCTGTTCCCGGGAATTCATTCGCTTCAACAGGAACAAGCCGTGCAAGCATATTATTAAATGCCATTCTTGTACTGTATTCATACCGGTTATATTTGATGGTTCCGTTTGCAGTTTCTGGGTCGAAGGAAGCGAGTTCTTCTGCCAGGTAATAGGTATTCGTGAAATCTGCAAAGTCGGAGGCAATATCGGTTGGTTCATTTAAAATATCAGTCCCCTGAAGTTGTGCAGATGCTTCATTCATACATAAAAAGGCAAGCAATACTCCCAAAAAAGGTGAAAGTTTATGGATCATAGTATTCTGTTATTTAGCTCTGGAGTTAGGTTGAGGACTCATGGATGGTAGATTCTGAAATACCGTAGCTGAAATCAAAGTCCTGTTCTTTCAAGTTAATAAAATCTGTGAATTTCGAAAGATTGCTCTCTTCTCAGAATCAGAACCAATTCATCACGAAAGAAAAGTTTTAAATTCAGATCTATTTGCTTATCTCTACGTAAACTTTTCGAGAATCAATTACTTTTTTGATGAAACTATTTACTCCAAAATTGTTGTCTCTTCTTATTGCTGTTGTTCTTATTCAAACAGCCTGTCGATCAACTGAACAGTTCTCAGATTCAAAACCTCAACAACTTTCTCCGCTGGAAATGATGTTCGACAGTTCACAAGTGTTCAATTCAAATGTGACGGGTTTTGCTCTTTACGATCCCGCTGCTGACTCAACGATTTACGCACTCAATGACGATAAATATTTCACGCCGGCCTCCAACACCAAACTGTTTACATTTTATGCAGGATTGAAAACGCTGCCGGATAATCTCAGAGCGTTGGAATATATAATGCAGGGAGATTCTCTGATTTTCTGGGGTACGGGTGACCCCTCTTTTTTGCATTCGGAATATGGCTCGGATCAGGTATACAATTTTCTAAAAAACCGCTCCGAAAACCTCTACTATTCCGATTCTCATTATAATGATGAAAATCTTGGCCCGGGTTGGTCCTGGGATGATTACAACTCTTATTATTCTGCTGAAAAATCACCCTTCCCGATGTATGGAAATATGGTAGAATTTACGGTTGAGGAGATTGAGATCCATCGTATCAAAACAAAAAATGGCGAGTATCAAATCACCCCAAAAGTATTCCAGGAGAGGGTAGAAGAACAGGAGAATCAAGGCCAAATGAGTTTAATCAGGGATCGGGCCGGAAATCAATTTGAATATGCTTCGTATGCTGATACAACTTCGTACAATATCCTCAAACCGTTTCATTACACACCGGAATTGGTAACTGAAATGCTGGCGGATACTCTCGGAAAGCCCGTAAAATATATTGATATGATAAAGCCGGCCAACACTGAAGTTTTGTATAGCGTCTCTTCCGATACGGCTTACAAAAGAATGCTGCAGCCAAGCGACAATTTTATTGCGGAACAATTATTGTTAATGATTGCCTCTGAACGGGGACAACCGTTAAACTCAGAAACGGTAATTGAGTTTGTGAAATCTGAATTCATGGAGGATTTTCCGGACGAACCTCAATGGGTTGATGGTTCCGGTTTGTCGCGGTATAACATGTTTACTCCAAGATCGATCATTCATTTACTCAAAAAAATTGACGATGAGTTTTCAAGTGATGAAAAAATGTTTGAACTGTTTCCGACCGGCGGTGAATCGGGCACCATCAGCAGTTGGTATGGGCACCGGAATGGCGGTAAACCATACGTATTTGCCAAAACCGGAACGTTGAGAAACAATCACTGTCTGTCGGGATTTGTTGTAACGAAAAGTGGACGGAAACTTCTGTTCAGCTTTATGAATAATCATTACGTCACATCTTCATCGGTGGTAAAGGAAGAGATGGAAAAAATATTGTGGTATATCCACAATCAATATTGAACTTTCAACCAATATTTTCGCATCGTATTTAAATGTATTGGATTTCATTCAATTACAAGAGTACATTACAAAGAGTGAGTATTGTTGAATGAGTTTTCCATAATTACGTTATCGTCTGCAGGGTGAATATTTCAAAATCAATTCTGGCTACGTTTTTACTTTTTTGTTTGATTGGACCGTTGCACGCCCAGAAAATCAATGAAGGTTATCAGCTTCATATAAAAAAAGCATCATCTGCAATCCGCATTGATGGAGCCATTAGTGAACAGGCATGGGATGATGCGGAGATTGCTTCCAATTTCTACATGATTACCCCAATGGATACCAGTTATGCAGAGCTTCGTACGGATGTCCGCATGACTTACGATGATGAACATCTCTACATTCTCGTTGAGAATTACAGGGCCGGGGACAATCCCCCGAATGTTGTAGAATCGCTCAGAAGGGATTTTAACTTTTCGAGGAATGACAACTTTCTCCTGGCGATGGATACATTTGATGATAAAACAAATGGATTTTCATTCGGCGCAAATGCAGGTGGAGCGGAATGGGACGGCATGATGTACAACGGAGGAAGTATGAACCTCAGTTGGGACAACAAGTGGATTTCCAAAGTTACCAATTATGAAGACAAGTGGGTTTTTGAAGCCGCTATTCCGTTTAAATCCATTCGGTATAACGATGAAAATACAAAGTGGGGCATCAATTTCAGCCGGTATGATCTCACGGAGTTTGAAAAATCAAGCTGGGCACCCGTTCCCCGGCAATTTCCTTCGGTGTCTCTTGCTTTTACCGGTTATTTGATCTGGGATGAGCCGCCGCCTCCAGCGGGGTCGAACATTTCAATTATTCCGCATGTGCTGGGAGGTATCAATCACGATTTTGAAGAGGAGGATGCAAGATCTTATGAACGGGATGCCGGGTTAAACGCTAAAATTGGCCTCAGTTCATCCATGAATCTTGACCTTACGGTAAACCCTGATTTTTCGCAGGTAGAAGTGGATGAGCAGATTATTGACCTGGATCGCTTTGAGCTTTTCTTTCCTGAAAAACGCCAGTTTTTTCTTGAAAATGAAGATCTGTTTGCCAGTTTCGGTAATCAGAATATTCGTCCATTTTTCTCAAGAAGAATTGGATTGGATGCACCCATCCATTTTGGTGGCAGACTAAGCGGCCAGTTAAATCGTGACTGGCGTTTAGGAGTCATGAACATGCAAACCGGCTCCGTTGATAATCAGCAATTGCCCTCTCAAAACTTTTCAGTTGTAGCTCTTAAACGAAGAGTTGCCTCAAGATCGAATCTCGGTTTTCTTTTTGTGAATATGGAATCAACCGGAGACGATTATACAGGAAATGATGGTAATTCTACTACTCCCGGTTTTGACAGAAATGTGGGAATCGAGTACAATCTTGCAACATCCAACAATCTCTGGACGGGTGATTTTATGCTTCTGAAATCGTTCTCACCCGGAGATGATGGCAAGAGCGTTAGCCATCTTGCAAGTCTGCTCTACTCCGATGGCAATTTAACAGCAGAGTGGGCTCATGAATATGTTGGAGAAGATTATACAGCAAAAGTTGGATACGTTCCCAGAAAAGGCTACATCCGGTGGGATCCAGCTATCAACTATCTTTTTTATCCAAAAAGAGGAATTGTTTTAAATCATGGGCCCGGCTTTGATCCATCCATATATTTTGATGAATCATTCAATACAACGGAGTATGAAGGAAGGCTGGAGTATAATGTGAATTTTCGAAGCGGGAGTTCTATGTATGCCTGGTTTGGCAGAACATACATTGAACTACTAGAACCGTTTGATCCCTCCGGAATTTCGGATCTGTTCCTGGAAACAGGTTCTGTTCATGATGGCTATCGCTATGCATTGGAATTCAATTCTAAAGCCCAGAGTGCTTTCACGTATGGTTTTGCCGTAGAAAATGGCGGATTTTATGCAAATGGAACTCTCTTGAGTATTGAAACGGAAGTCGGGTATCGGTTTCAGCCATTTGTAAATATTGTTCTCAGTACAAGCTATAATGATCTTGGCCTCCCGGAACCGTGGGGCGATTTGGATTTTTGGCTTGTCGGGTCCCGGCTTGACATCACCTTCAACAAGAACCTCTACTTTACCAGTTTTACTCAGTACAACGAACAGTTTGATAATGTAAATATTAATACCCGGCTGCAATGGAGATTTCAGCCGGCATCAGACCTGTTCATCGTTTACACCGATAATTATGTTCCCGGTTCGTTTGATGTAAAAAGCCGGGCATTGTTATTCAAGCTCACTTATTGGTGGAATATTTAAGCTGAGCAAGTATGAAACTAAAGGAGAAAACCTTCATCATTACCGGAGCAACAAGTGGAATGGGAAGGGAAATTGCTTTGGAGTTTGCAAAGGAGGGAGCAAAGTTAGTCTTAAGCGGACGAGATCAAAAAAGGGGAGATGATACGGTTGATAAGATTCGCTCTATAGCTGGAGAAGCGGAATTTCTTGCAGGCGATGTTGGCGAAGAATCAACAAATAAAAAGTTGGTTGATTTTGCAGTTGAAAGATTTGGTAACCTGGACGGAGTTGTGACAAACGCCGGTTTTTTAGGATTGGGAAAACTCACCGAGCTGGACACGAAAACATGGCGTAAAACATTGGCCGTCAATCTCGATTCAGTTTTCTTTTTGCTAAAATATGCCATTTCTGAAATGCAGAAAACCGGGAAAGGAGTTGCGGTGATTAACACTTCAATTGCAGCATACAAATCATTTCCCAATCATGCTGCTTATAGTGCTTCAAAGGCTGGCGTTTTAGCTTTGGCAAAACAAGCAGCGGTAGATTATGGGCCTCAAATCAGGATTAATGCTATTTGTCCCGGACCGGTAGATACTCCTCTTCTGCATGATTCGGCAATTGCTTTTCCAAATCCGGAAACAGCAGTTTCTGATTCTGAAAATGCAACATTGATGAAAAGACTGGGTCAACCCAAAGATATTGCTCAACTTGTTCTGTTCTTGGTCAGTGATGATTCTTCATGGATTACCGGCAGTGCATTTACAATTGACGGTGGGATAATGGCGAATTCTTAACAAAAAAAACCTGTCGAACATTAAATAGATTTATTCCGACAGGTTTTGATATTGATTAAAAATACTGTTTAGTATTCTAAGCCAAAGTAATCCATTACATCATAATAGTTATTTACATCAACACCAGACGATTCAAGTTCACTGATAATATTTGTTCCTGTTGATTTTCCCATCACGGTGCTATCTGTGATTAGTAAAAACCGGTACTCAGTTATACCTGGCTCTAGTACACCTGAGGTTCTGTACGCATAAACAGTAATTTCATTAAGCGTGTAGGTAAACGTTAAATACTGTGTATCAGAACCGGCATTGTTTTCCCACGAAAAAGGCATCGGATACCAGTCTCCAATGAGTGAAAAGTATCCTAGAACGGTGCCATGATCAATTATGTTTTGGTTCACAGCCTCGTCTGTATGTGTGTAAACATTGGCAGTTCTTCCAAGATATGTTCCCGCGGTCCAGGTTATTTCAGCACCATTAAGAGATATTGATACCACATTAGCATTTCCATCTTCTCCATCTTCGCCAGCAGGTCCTTGTGGACCTTCAGCTCCTTGTTCTCCCTGGAGTCCCTGAGGGCCTTGATCGCCTTGAGGTCCTTCAGGGCCTTCACATCCCGCTGCAATTATCATTGCAACGCTTACTATTAGTACTGCTAAACCTCTCGTATTATTTTTTTTCATCTTCGTTTTTTTATTTGGGGTTAGTTTTAAAAACGAACGTTAATTTTTTCTATAAAAACAAATTAAATCAGCCACACCAAAAGAAGATTACTGTTAACACATTCAAAGAAAAGCCAGATTTTGAAAAAAAATATTCCTAAATCCGGCTTTTTAAAAAGTCAGTATTCAATAGTCTCTACAGAATCACCAAAGTAATTCAATACAGCATGATAGTCGGACAGGTCTAAACCCTCAGGCAGGCTTTTTGATTGCATATCCATCGTGCTGCTGCTCGGAATCTGAAATACAAAAACACCATTATAGATTTCTCCCGGCCCCGAAATCAACTGGACCCGAATCGTTTGTGAGGCTGTTTCAAAGGAGCTATACATTACCTGGTAATAACTTAAGCCCAACTCACCAAATCCGGGAACAGCATAAAATTCTTTACCGTCGAAATACTGTACATTTATATATACAAGCCACATGCTTTCTTCAAACTCTTCAAAAGGGATATCAGTGAATTCCAACACCATATCTGTGCTTAAGGTAAAATCATGGCCGTCAAAAATGTATTGTTTTACATTTGCATTTCCCATGGGCCCTTGTGGTCCCTGATCACCCTGTTCACCTTTAGGTCCTTCGGGGCCTTCTGGTCCGGTTTCGCCCGTTGGGCCTTCACAGCTCGAAATAACTATGAGAGTTAGTCCCCATAGCATTAATAGTAGTAGCTTCGAAGTTTTCATTTTTCTATCTGATTTTATTTTTGATTAAGGATATCATATAGAAATGCGTAAAATGAAAGCCAACCACGCCATTAAATTTGTGAGTACGTGTAAAATTAAAGATTTGCATAAACCGTAATATTATTCTTGTCCAAAATATCAGGCGCTATGTCGAAAGTGGGATTGCCAAACCATCGACATTTTCTTGTATCTATCCAGCTGATTCATTTTCCTCTTAGAAGAAGAATTTTAAATAACTTAAACTTGATAGTTACGAATCAGCCAAGCATTTGAGAAAATGTTATTTAAACCGGCTCAACAGAAATATTAAGTGTAATTCTATCCACATGGACATCATCACAAAAGACATACATTTGCAAACAAATGGCTTTTCAGACATCATCAATCTTACCCCAAAAATAGATTCAATCGTCAGTGAAACAGGCTTTTCTGATGGATTTTGCCACATTTTTGCTGTTGGTTCTACGGCGTCCATTTCAACGATGGAATTTGAACCGGCCCTGGTGAAAGACATCAAAGAAAAGCTTGAGGATTTTGCTTCGAAGAATATGAAATCCCATCACTCAGAAACCTGGGGAGATGATAACGGCTTTTCTCATATTCGTGCAACGTTTATGGGGCCGGGAATCACGGTTCCAATCAGAGATGGAAAATGTATTGTTGGAACCTGGCAACAAATTGTTGTTATAGATCATGATAACCGATCCCGGAAACGACATGTTGTGGTTCAGATAGTAGGGAAGTAGCCAAAAAGAAAATTCGGTATTCTGGATTCCTTGTTCGATATTCCGTTGATCAATGAATTTAAGGAGTTATGTTAATGTCAGGAAGTATTGTTGCAGCTATTTCTCTGGTTCTCTTTTTTGTCGGGTATCGATATTACTCGTAATTCCTGTCTGAAACAAAAAGGAAAAAATTATATATATACATTGGTTCCACTCATTTTTCTGTTGTTTATGACACTTTGGGCCATGATTGATCAAGTGATTTTTAACTGGTCAGGTTTTGGAGATGATAGTGGAAATGTGTTACTATTTGTTTTTGGAGCAATCATATTATCATTTGCACTCTGAATTATATTGGAAGCTACTTTTCTCCTTTAAAAGTCACTCAAGAATTCGTCTGCTTTAGCTGAATAGGTGATTTAACCTCAATTATTTGCACAGATGTTGGACTCAGATCTGAATCCTTTTAAGAAAAATTTGTCTACAAAAAACGGCAATGTTAAATAAAAAGGTAATTCTTATATGTGGATACAGCCGGGGAGGCACGAATATTCTCTGGAATATTTTACAATCTCACCCGGCAATATGCTCCCCGAAATATGAGACGGGTACAATTTTTAAAAAAAATAAGCATCTGAAGTTTAATCGGTACATCTCAATTGCCAGAAGGTTAGGGGTTTTGGAAACTTCTCTTAGTTATTCCATTATTGATCTTCAGCTTTATAGATACAAAATGGATACACTGAAAATGTCCGATAACAAGTATAAAACTGAAACCGAACTTTATACCCGTAAAGAAGTTTCTCAATCGGCGCTATGCCTGAAATCTGTTGATTATGATATTGATGAAGCAAATTTTCTGCGTAAAATATATCCCGGCATCTACATTATTTTTTTAATCCGAAACGGCTATGCAGTAGCAAACGGGCACATGAGAAGAGGAATGGATATCGAAAAGTCTGCAACTCTCTATTCAGAAGTAGGGCAAAAAATGCGCCAGATACATCAGGTCCATCCCCGCACTATTTACGTCAGTTTTGAGGAGGTATTAAAAAATCCGTTTTCGGTTTCTGAACAGCTTTATAAGTTTACGGAAGTGGAACCGGTTAAAATCCAGAAACTTCGTTTTAAATCAAAAATGATTATAAATGAGAAGGCGAACGAAAAACCCAGTTTTGGAGAAGTTAACCAGAAATATTGGTTTGACAGGAATGCGATTACCAAAATGCTGGATTTACAGATAAATCAAAAACAGATTGGGCGGTTGACATCATCCCAGATAGATTCTTACAATCGGATTGCCGCATCTCAATTAGAACTATTTGGATACGACTTGTTAAATCCTTCACATAAATAAAATATTCAGAGCATTTACTTTAACGACCTCATTTGTTTAATTGAAAGAAATTTTTAGATATCTACAATAAAAACAATCATTGGGTGACAAATTGATGGAAAGTAAATCAAATCAGGACATTTCAGACAGCGTACCTTCCGAAATCAATCAGTGGAATTGGGGAGCTTTTTTCCTTAACGGCATTTGGGGTATTGGGAACAAAACATACATCGCGCTACTTGCATTTGTGCCGGTCATTAATGTTGTTATGATGTTTGTTTTGGGTTTCAAAGGCAATAAAATGGCCTGGAAAAATAAAGAGTGGGAAAGTATTGAGCATTTCAAATCCGTTCAAAGATATTGGAATATTGCTGGTTTTGTGGCTCTTGGTTTGTACTTATTTCTGTTTGCGCTGGAGTTCTGGTCTGTTATTTCTGGATGATAGATCGAATGATTGAATATTCTATTTTAATCTGTTCAAATATTAGAGAGCAATCATATCTGATTTGCGAATTTATGGTATTACTGGAGTTTATGGTAGAATAAGAAAAGATTCGTCTTAAATAAAAAAGCGTCATATATAATGAAAATATGACGCTTTTTTTAAAAGAAAATTTTTGGTCAGGAGTTTTTTAGGCCGTAAGATCTCTTTTTTCCAGTTTCACAACCTGATATCCGCCTTTCTTTTTGTCATTAATATATAATATCAGAAATACCAAAGCTACCAGAAATGCAATTGGACCTACCCAAAGAAATGACATTCTGCCACCGTAATTATCCGCTGGCCGTAAGATACCGAGTGCCTGTTGAACCAATTCTTCTTCTCCTGGAATACTGGAATCTGAGATGGCTCTTAAAGCATTTCCGGTTAAATTACCACTGAGTTCCCCATTATCTCTGTAATATGCCAATGCTTCTTCTGTATGGAATAAGACATTTCGAACGTCAACTTCGCGATATCCGAGCTCTGCGAGCCTGTCAGTATTTCCTGAAGCTTCTTCTGCACGTTGAATATATTCCGGATATTGTTCTTCAACTTGCTGGAGAATGGCTATAGTTTGTTGTTCGTCCAGAGCATCTGGAAGATATTGATCGGAAATTCCTCCCATAATAGCATTTGCTCCACCTGCAGCAAAAAATCCCATTCCAATCATTAGAAGAAGCCCTAAAGAACCGGCTTTAGGAAACCGTTCACTCATCAATCCAACCATGGTTGGGAAATAAAAAGCCACGCCACAGGCAAAAATTGTTGCAGCAATCATAAGTGCAAACAATCCGGTTTCAATAAACGCAAACATTAAAAGCCCTATTCCGGTAAGAACGGAAGATCCTAAAAGCATTCCCGTTGGTGAAAGCGTTTCCACAAATTTGCCTGCAGAAAGCCTCAAAACAGCCATTAATCCACTGATCCACACAAAAACAAGCATTCCGTGAACTCCGGCAGATTTCAGCACTTCAGGAATCCAGCGGCTCGGTCCCATTTCAAGAGAAAGTGTAATCATTTTGAGGAAGATGAGCCCCAAAACCAACGGATGAGTAAATGTATATTTAAACAGTTCGCTCATGGAAATACCAGCTTCTGCAGTTTCGGTTTTTGGAAATTTTTCGGGTAATAGTAAAAAACCATAGACGATAACTGGTATATAAATAATCCCTATTTGCCAGGTCCAATGAGCAATATTAATAGAGCCAATGTACCCAGCCTGAGTCATTAACCAACCTAATAAACCACCGATAACCATAGACCCGGGAAAGAAGGCATGAAAATGGTTTAGCTTCGTGGTTTTATTATCAGGAAAAAGCGCTGCTGTAAGTGGATTTCCAGCTACTTCGATAAAACCATTGCCAGCTCCAAAGCCAATGGCACCCAAAAACAAAATCCAGAAAGCATTTGGATCGCCGGCAAAGAATGCCCCGAATAAGAAAAATGTAACACCTGAAAGATGGCAAACAAAAGCTCCGATAGTGGCCTTTTTTAAACCAAATTTTTCAAGAAATGGGCCAATAATTAACAGTGAAGCGGCCATTCCCCATAAAGCTGCTCCACCAATATACCCAACCTGGGCATTTGTAAGAATAAATTCACTTTTAAGTTGAAAGAGAATGTTGCTGACAAGAACAAAGGAAAAACCCGTAGGGAAAAGGGCGAGACAAATCCCCCTGAAGATTTTTTTTCGATTAATATTTTGTAGTTGATTTGTGTTTTCCATGGTGCTTTTATTTCTGGTTAGTTAGTTAGAAAAATTATTCATCATAAATATAGTCAGCAAAATTCCAATTCAAAGTTTGATTTTTCTCTAATTCTTCATCGGTTAAAAGTGCTTTTACCATGCGAATGGGGATACTTCCTCCTTTTAAAATAGTATCATGAAACTCTATCGGACTCATCTGGTCAGTGTCCACCAAATCTTTATAAAGAGAGTAAATTTCCATACCTCCAATCATATAAGCAATTTGGTAAAGGGGCCCGTAATTCCCGGTAAATGAACGTCGTACCTCCGCTTCAGCATTTGCATATTCATGGCCCACACGCTCTACCAGATAGTCAATACACTGCTGGGGTGTCCAATTTCCCAAGTGGTAATTAAGTGAAAAGATAATTCTGGCATACCGGTGAGTTCTCCAAAAAAGCATTCCAATCCGGTCTTCAGGGCTCTTCGGGAAATCAAGATCCCAAAGCAGAAGCTCCCAGTATAGCGCCCAACCTTCTCCCCAGAATGAAGTGCGGAACGGATAACGATACGTGTTGTAACGGCGATTCATAAACCCTTGTAGATGATGTCCAGGAATCAACTCATGCTGAACAGTAGCACGATTAAAATGAGGATTATTTCCCCGTAAACTCATCATTTTTTGCTCATGCCCCATAGTATTCGTTGGATATGAAATACTAATAACCTCACCACCTGTAAAAAAGGGATTTATAAGTTGCCGTTCAGGACTCATCATTTGCATGCGCCAGACTTCTTTGGCCAGATCCGGGATGGTGATCAGGTCGCGGTCTTCAATAAAATCAATAGACTCGTTGTATAACCTCATGATAAGTTCCGGCTTTCTGCCAGGTTCAACATAAGCTTCTTTTACATGCTCTAAAGCTGCGTGCCAATCATCACCATACCCTAATTCCCGGGAGGCTTTCAGCATTTCTTCTTCCGATTTCGCAAACTGATACTCAGCAATTTCAATTAGTTCTTCCGGAGTGTATGAGATCATTTCAAACTCTAAACGTTTAAGAATCTCTTCCTCTCCAATAGGATTTCCGACAATACCGCTGTTATCCATTTGCTCTTTTTCAGCATCAAAATATTCATTGATGAACTCAGAATACGTTTTTAAAACTTCATCTAACTTTCGATAAGGTTCCTCCATCCACCAGGTAAAATCAGGATCATAACCATTGTAGAATAGAAATGCATCTTCCAGGGCATTACGGATATCTTCCAAAGCATCATGCGCAGCATTGGCATCCTTTTTCAAGAGCATCGGAGATTCCTGAAGCTTGCTTTGTAACGTTTCAACTTCAATTGCCCATTGATTCATCTCGTTTGCCAAATTTTGGGCATCCGGTTTTGTACCAACTCTTCTTGTATTGATATACTGCATGATTCCATTCAAATCGGGAAGCCATTGTTTCACATTCTCAAACTGTTCTTTGTCTCTGTTCAGAAAATAAACTCTCCGGTTGATATGACTCACGAGTAGATGATAGTCGACTTTGCCGGGTTGGGAAAGCTCCTCATAATTTAATTCATCCAGCCGATTCTGCCAGTCGTTATAAAATTTTTCAAAGCGATTAAAATACTCGTCTGAATGTCTGACAGAATATTTTCTATTTAATACATCCTCATCCTGATCAAATATTCGAATGAGGTTTTCAATGCTTTCATCATCTGAAAAGGCAAATGATTGACTAGGGAGAATCAAACAAAAAGATGAAAGAAGTAGAAAATAGACGAGATGTTTATTTGAGATCAATAAAGACATTATAATCGATGAATTTAGTTATGGTTTACACTAGGAGATAAGTTTTTTGAAAATGAATTTTATCTATCACCCAAACCTGTTTGGATTGATCAATGGAGTGTCAAATTCAGATTTTCCGTGAAGGATTAAATCCGTTACCATTTTACCACAGGAGGGGGCAAGGCTCATACCCATCATTGCATGGCCGGTTGAGGCAAAAAGGTTTGAATATCCATCAAATGCTCCTACATATGGTAATCCATCGGGCGAGCAGGGGCGTAATCCTGTCCACACTTCTTTGCCAGCGAAATCATTCATTGTAAAATCCGGCAGGTATTCACAAACGGATTTCTTTAATCCATTAATTCTTTTAGGGTTTATTGATTTATCCGTACCTGTCAGTTCCATTGTACCTGCAAAACGAAGCAAATTAAACATAGGTGTTATAGTGACTTTTTTCTCTGACAGGATTCCACAATTTTGTGGACTTTTCTTTGGCTTTTTTAAAGTGATGCTGTAGCCTTTACCTGCAAGTAGCTTTAAATTTTTCCCAAATATTTGTGCTGTTTCTGCAGAATAAGCTCCACTACAAATCAAAAAAGAATCTCCAGGCCATTCTCTTCCATCTTTGCTTTTTACAGAGGCAACTTTCTTATGATCGGATGAAGCACTTACCACTTCCGTATCAAACTCCAATTTTACCCCATTATTGATCAATAAGGCCTTTAGTTCATTCATCAGGCTTCCAGGGTGCAGGTGAGCATCTTTTGGATAATATGTAGCTCCGATTATATCGAGTTTTATATTTGGCTCCATTTTGCGTACTTCTTCAGCGGAAAGTATTTTTGCGGGAACGCCTAATTCCTGAGCTTTTTGAGCTGCTTCAATCTCTTTTTTGAGCCCGTACTCCGTATTACAAAACATAAAAAGACCCTTTTTTTCAAAGCCAAAGTTGAGCTTTTCATTGGATTCAAGGTCAATGAGCAATTGCCTGCTTTCCAGAAGAAGATCTCTCAGCACCGGACCTGAATTTTTTACATGCTGAGCTGTTGAGAACTTTTTAAAGGTCCATAACCAAGACAAAAGTTCCAGGCTGAGGCGTGGCCGGATATAAAAGGGACTTTCAGCATCGAGCATCCATTTTAAGCCTTTACTGATAACTCCGGGAGAGGAGAGAGGTATAATATGGCTGGGTACGATCATGCCGGCATTTCCGTAGGAGCAATTATCCTTACCGGATTCTTTATCAATTACAGTAACTTCTGCTCCCATTTTATTGAGATAATAGGCTGAAAAAAGCCCGGCAATTCCTGCACCGATAATAATGACCCGTTGGTTATTCATTTATTATAAGTGAAAATAATCCATGATTTTTTTGATACCACACCATAGAGTTCTTCACTTCAGGTGCAGAGATTTTTCAAATAACCTGAAATCCATGAGCATAAGGATCGTCATCATCAATAGTGATGGTGTTATAACCTGTAATTTTAGCCCATCCTTCAATACTGGGGATAATCGCTTTCTTTCCGAAAAAATTGATCTCCTTTTCAATGCGGCCTGTGAATTTACTTCCGATATAACTTTCGTGAATAAACTCATCTCCTTTTTTCAGTTTATCTTTGGAATACCATTGAGCCATGCGGGCTGAAGTTCCGGTTCCGCAGGGAGAACGGTCAATAGCTTTATCTCCATAAAAAACAGCATTTCGGGCTGTTGAATCTTTGTCTAATGTTTCACCGGTCCAAAGAAGGTGACTTAAACCATTTATTGTGGCATCTTCGGGATGGACGAACTCATACTTTTGGTTGAGTTGTTTACGTAATTCGCGGCTCCAGCTAATGAGTTGATCAGCCTTGTAATCTTGTATGCCCCTAAAATTATCCTGGGGATCTACAATCGCATAAAAGTTACCACCATAAGCTACATCTACATGAAGTTTTCCCAAATCCGGGCAATCTACCTCCAGATCAACAGCTTCCAAAAAACTGGTTACATTCGTTAATCTGACTGAGGTAACTTTATCGCCGTCTTTTTGATAGGTTGCCTGAACAAGTCCCGCGGGAGTTTCCAGTCTTACTTCTCCGGGAGTTTTTGGATGTACCAGTCCTTCCTGAAGCATAATGGTAACTGTTCCAATCGTTCCATGGCCACACATCGGTAAGCATCCGCTGGTTTCTATGAACAGAATGCCGATATCATTTGCGGGATCCACAGGTGGATAAAGAATACTGCCGGACATCATATCATGCCCTCTGGGCTCAAACATCAATCCTTTTCGGATCCAATCAAATTCAGCGAGAAAATGCTGGCGTTTTTCACTCATCGAGTTCCCTTGCAAGATAGGTCCGCCGCCTGCCACAAGCCTAACCGGGTTGCCACAAGTATGCGCATCAATACAGAAAAAACGCTTTATATCTGCCATCATGCTGTTTTTTATAAATTCATTCTATTAAATACAAAATGTTCAAAAGATTTTTTCATGAAATAACTCTTCGAGAACATTTTAAGATTAGCTTTGGCCAATTAGCTCTGAATTATTATAAACCAGTTCCTCAATAGAGGATCTTTTCTCGAGAGAAGTTTGGATAATATTTTGTACCCGATCCCGCTCTTCGCCCACAAGTGGAAGACGTGGCTGTCTGACGTATTCAGTACCAATTCCTGTAGCAACTTCAGCAAGTTTAATATACTGTACAAGCTTTGGATGGATGTCCAGTTCCAGAAGCGGCATAAACCATCGGTAAATTTTCAATGCTTCTTCAATTTTATTCTCTTTAACAAGTTGGTAGATAGCAACCGTTTCTCTTGGAAATGCACAGACAAGTCCTGCTACCCATCCGGAAGCGCCTAATACCATAGATTCCAGGGCAATCGTATCCACACCGGAGAGTACCTTAATTCTATCTCCGAATCGATTGATAAATCGTGTGATGTTCGTTGTATCACGGGTAGATTCTTTTACAGCCTGAATGTTATCAAACTCAATAAGTTCTTCAAACATGTCGAGCGTAACTTCAATACCGTAATCAACAGGGTTATTATAAATCATAATGGGTAAATCCGTTGATGAGGCGACGGATTTAAAGAACTCTACAGTTTCCCGGTCATCAGCTTTATACTGCATAGGGGGGAGTAGCATAAGCCCTGAGGCTCCAAGCTTTTCTGCGCCTTTCGCTGCAGTTACAGCTTCCGGTGTTGATTTCTCAGCTATATTCATAATCACCGGAATTTTTTCATCAACAATTTCCAGTGTTTTATCAACCAGGTCAAATTTTTCTTCCTTTCTTAATGTACTGGCTTCTCCTAATGAGCCACCCAGAATAATTCCATGTACGCCTGCTTTAACTTGAGTATTAATATTTTTTTTAAATGTGTCTATATCTATCGAACCGTCTTTAAAGAATTTTGTGGTAATTGCGGGATAGACTCCTTTCCAGTTTACTTTCATTTATATATCTGATTTGGTTTAAAAAATTCAAGAATCTTGAAATTCTTGTTGTACTGTAAAATTTCGTCTTTTGATGTTTTCCTATTAGAAAGAATTAAAAGCTTTTGAAAAGAAATGAATAAAAACATTTAAATCTTATACGATTTTAACTTATTCAGACAATATTCTCTAAATCAACAAAAAATTTTGCAAAGCTTTCCAAATTGAGAATGATAAACATCAAATAGCTGATCAAATCTCAATGGCCGAAGGTTGTACAATCTTCATGAATTCTATTACTATTTTACAATATTGATACAATTTTATGCAAATCTGCTGAAAAATCGATTCTTTGAGATAAGATATGTGTAGAAATTTTACAAATGGAGTTAACTATGCAAGACAAATCAATTTTCTTCCGATTGCCTAAAACTGGAAAAGAGGGCTTTATTGTTGAATTTGAAGAACGTCCTCATATGTATGATAAACTACATTATCATCCCGAAATGCAACTCATTTATATCGTAGAAGGTACTGGGGATTTGTTTGCCGGGGATTCTTTTGTTTCCTATCAACCAGGAAATTTATTTTTGATTGGCCCCAACCAATCGCACGTTTTTAAAAGCGATCCCATGTATTTTGATAGTGCAAAACAACTTGAATGTAAAACAATTTCCATATTCTTTCATGAGAAGTCTTTAGGAAAGGGCTTTTTTAGCATTGAAGAAACATCTGAAATCAGATCTCTGCTTGAAAGATCCGGACGAGGTATTCAGTTTAATCCTCATGTAGTTGAATCGGTTAGTGACAGAATTTTTGATTTATTAGACCTGAACGGACTTGCCCGCTTACTTGAGATTTTGTCCATCCTAAATGATTTGTCTGCAAGTAAAGATTTTGAATACCTCGCAACGATCAGCAATCAGGTTCCCGCCAGCGACCAGAAAAACAAAAAAGTTAATAGAGTTATCAATTATATCCTCGATAACTTCCATAAAGACATCAAGCTCGAAGATGTAGCTAAAGTTGCAAATTATAGCCAGGCGGCATTTTGCCATTTCTTTAAACAACATACTCAAAAAACATTTGTTCAGTTCTTAATTGAACTTCGTGTATCGAATGCCTGCAAAATGCTCCGCAATTCAGATTTTAATATCTCCCAGATTTGCTACGAATGCGGTTTTAATAATGTGTCGAATTTTAACCGTCAGTTCAAAAAAATAACGGGTCTTTGCCCCAGCGATTATGTTAAGAAATATGAAAAACAAAGCATGAGCTGGGCCTGATATACTAAAAAGTATCGGGTGATCTGAATGAATGTTCCTCACCTGTCTTCTTTAAACCATTGTGATGCATGAAGAAATAAACCAGTGCCACTCTCTATCGAGTCAAAAATTGTTCTCAATACAACCAAACCATTTAAATCTTTTCTGTTTTGCTCTGCTCTTGCTTTTATTAGCCAGTTGCAGAAAATCCGAACCAATTCGTGAATTTTCATGGAATCAGGAAAAAGGGTATCGATGGGCTGAACTGGAAATGGATCAATCTTCGCCCGTTGGGCTTGAACAAATTCCATCAAATATAACCGGAATAACCTTTCGAAATGATTTGGCTGATAATCGCATGTCTGAGAACCGAATTTTGATGAATGGATCCGGAGTGGCCGCAGGAGATGTAAACGGTGACGGACACGTGGATTTGTATTTTACCCGAATCGACGGACCTAATCGACTTTATTTGAATGTGGGAGGATTTCTGTTTACAGATGTTACCGATGAAGCCGGTGTAGCCCATGAAGAACATCTCTCCAGCGGCGCCGTCTTTGCAGATGTGGATGGGGATGAGGATTTAGATCTGCTGATAACAACGGTAAACACAGCGAATGCGCTTTATCTGAATGATGGAACCGGGAAATTTACTTTGCAGGAAAATAGTGGATTGGAATCCGCCAAAGGAAGCATGACCATGGCATTGGCAGATGTTGATAGGGATGGATTTTTAGATCTGTATATCACCAATTACAGGGAAACGAATGTTTTGGATGTTTTTGAGGCCCAGGAGATTACATGGGAAAATACGATCAAGAATGGTCAGCTCATTCCTCCCTACGATGATTATTTTACAATTATCGACAGGGGAGAAGGGCATCATCCCGAGAGGCACGAAATTGGCAGACAGGATGAACTTTATTTAAATAATGGAGATGGAACCTTTAAAAAGGTGGACGATTTAGAAAATAGATTTCTTGCATCTGACGGAACTCCTTTGGGGCTTTCTCCTGATTGGGGATTAAGTGCAAAATTCCAGGATCTGGATGGAAATTCCCTGCCGGATTTATATGTAAACAATGATTTTTGGACCCCCGACAGAATTTGGATAAATCAGGGAGACGGAATTTTTAAAGCAATTGACAGCCTAGCCATCCGAAATTCCAGTTTCTATTCTATGACTGTGGATTTTTCTGATATCAATAAAGACAGCCATACGGATATTTTTACGGTGGAAATGCTGAATAGTAATCACAGCGAACGTCTCATCACTCGTCTTCCAATTGAACCTTATCCTTTACAAAATGGTGTGAATAAATTACGCCCCAGGTATAATCGCAACTCGATGTATCTGAACAGAGGAGATAATACATATGCTGAAATTTCTTACTACAGTGGACTGGAAGCAAGTGATTGGTCGTGGGCGATCCGGTTTTTGGATCTGGATCTGGACGGCCATGAAGATCTCCTCATAGCGAATGGTTTTGCCCATGATTTTCAAAACCTGGATGCCCAGGAAGAAAGATTAAACCGGTTGATTGAGACCCAGGGTCAAATTACGATTCCTTATATCGATCAATTTCCACGCTTGCGGCAAAACAACAAGATTTTTAGAAATAACGGAGATCTTACATTTACGGATGTAAGCAGCGATTGGGGGTTCAATGAGCAAGATATCTCCATGGGGATGGCTACGGCAGACTTAAATAATGATGGAGTTCTTGATGTGATTATAAGTCGGTTAAATGATGAACCGGCGATCTTTAAGAATAAAACAATAAACTCCCGAATTGCTATTCGACTGAGGGGGGAATCACCGAATACACAAGCTATCGGCGCAAAAGTTAAACTTTCAGGCGGACCCGGCGGTGATCAGACAAGTGAAATTATGAGTGGCGGGGATTATCTCTCTGGTTCAGATCCAATGATGGTCTTTGCCGCAACTCCTGAGAGTAAGCATCAATTAACAATTACCTGGCCGGATGGAACTCAGAGTAAGTTAGACACGCTTTCCGCAAATAAAATTTACGAGATCGATCAAAAAACAATAGTGAAAACCGAAACACCTATTTTTACGGATGATGCTCAAAATAACCAAGATTCAACTACATACTTTAGAGATGAAAGTGAATCGTTGAAGCATCGTCATCATGAAGATGAATATGATGATTTCCGGGTTCAACCTTTACTTCCACAAAAACTTAGTCAATATGGACCGGGGCTCGCCTGGGTGGATATTGATTTTGATGGTGTGGAAGAATTGATCGTTGGGTCTGGAAAGGGTGGAGAAACAGGAATTTTTAATTATGATCTGAATGAGGGACAATTTCAACCGGTCTCCAATGATTTTTTAAAAATTGGGGCTGAGGGGGATCAAACCGGAATTATTGGCTGGAATGAAGAAGATCGCTCACATCTGATTATCGGAATAGCCAATTACGAGATTGGTACTTCACGTGCTCCGTCTGCGCTTCACATTCAAATAGATAAAAATCAAACTGTTCGAGTTGATAGTATTCCGGGAATTTTATCTACATCGGGACCATTGGCTGCGGCAGATTATAGCGGTGATGGTTCTCCTGACCTTTTTATTGGCGGAAGGTTTTTACCGGGTCAATACCCCTCAGATGCTACCTCGCGACTTTTTACCATGCAAAATGGGCAATTAAAAGAGGATTCAGCCAATTCAGACATCTTAAAAAACATTGGGCTTGTGACCGGTGCCATCTTTATGGATTATAACCTGGATGGCCAACAAGATTTGATAATATCTACGGAATGGGGGACACTGAAAGTTTTCCAAAATCAGCAAGGTATTTTCACAGAAAAAACAAGCGATTTGGGTTTACATCAGTACAAAGGATTATGGCAGGGAATTTCTGCCGGAGATTTTAACAATGATGGTTATCCGGATCTGGTCGTTGCGAATATTGGTAAAAACAGTCCCAACCAGGTAAAATCAAAAGATCATCCATTGCGAATTTTTTATGGTGATTTTAACCTGGATCGCAGAATCGATATGGTTGAATCCTATTATGATGATGACATAGGAGGCTACGTGCCCCGCAGAAAACTGGATGAATATGAACAGTTGGGAAACATTTTAGGGCACATCCAATCACACAAAGAATTTTCAACCATGACAGTAGCAGAAATGCTGCAAAAAGACATCACTAAAATTCCTTATAAAGAGGTGAATACGGTATTGAGTACGGTATTTATCAACGAGGGAGGTACATCATTTTCTGCGAAACCTTTGTCTGCAGAAGCACAATTTTCAGCCGGATTTTCTACCGTTGTTTCCGATTTTGATAATGATGGCTTTGAAGACATATTTCTCTCGCAAAACTTTTTTGCTGTGTCTGATCCCCAAAGTAAACCAAGACTGGATGCCGGAAGAGGGTTGTGGTTGAGGGGAGATGGAACGGGTAATTTTGAGTCCATTCCGGGGCAGATTTCAGGAGTAAAACTTTATGGAGAACAGCGAGGTGCTACATTAGGTGATTACAACCAGGATGGTAAAATGGATCTCATCGTTTCTCAGAATTATGCAGATACCCGTGTTTTCCTAAACGAGAATAAAAAGGCTGGATTTCAGATAAAATTAGCAGGTCCTCCCGGAAATACTGATGGAATTGGCTCAAGTATTCGTCTGAAATATTCAGATCAAAAATATGGTCCGCTGCGGGGTATTTATGCGGGTTCGGGTTATTGGTCACAAAATAGTTCTGCTCAGGTACTTGGTTATGAAGAATGGCCTCAAGCAATTGAAGTACAATGGCACGATGGAAATCAACAGATGGTAGAGGTTATCGAAGGGCAGATGGAATACCGAATCGTTCATCCTGATATCGATTAAAATAGCGATCCGACATGTTCTGAATCATTATCAAAAAGTGATATCAGCAGATTCTGTCGGTTATGTGATAAAGAATGTAAATGACATAAATCATCAAATATAGAATAAGATATTATAAGCCTGTATGATCAAGCTTTATTAAATATCATTAAGGCTTTTATTCGTCTTTTAAATTAAAATTTGAAATCCCTTTGATGAACGAATCCTCATTCCAAATTACACCGGTTCATTGATTATTACTCACATTAAAAATTATAAGTGCATGAATAGCAATTATCTACGATTTTTATTAATTCTTTTTTTAGCTACGCCTTTCACTCATACTCTTTTTGCGCAAGCAACCGTAGAAGATTATAAGAATGCTCAGGAACTTTGGGAGAAATTTGATGGAAAAGTTATAAATAACATTACCGGGAACCCCGAATGGCTGGAAGATGAACCTATCTTTTGGTATCGAAAAACTATTGAAGGAGGACATGAATTTATTCGTGTAAATGCAGAAGAATCGGAAAAAAGACCTGCATTTGATCATGCCAGATTAGCCAGCTCACTTTCTGAAATCACAGAAGAATCATACACAGCGAAAGAACTTCCTTTTAACTCATTTGAATACAAAAATAATGGACAATCTATAGAAGTCTCTTTTGATGATACGATCTTTACCTGCACGTTAGATCAGTATGAATGTGAGGGGCGGGAAGATACTTCTGAAAGGCCCAATTGGCAGTGGGGAGTTTGGGACCATGAACGTGAAGAGGTTGATTTAAGTGCAAGTGACTCTTCCATAACATCGCCGAATAAAAAATGGGAAGCATATATTCAAAACTATAACCTGGTTGTTAAGCGAACGGATTCTGATGAAGTTCTCCATCTCAGCCAGGATGGTTCCGAAAATAATTATTACAATTTTAATTCTATCTCTTGGTCTCCTGATTCTGAAAAATTAGCTGTTTATCGGGTCATTCCGGGGTACGTTAGAAAAGTGCATTATGTAGAATCTTCACCTGAAAGTCAGCTTCAGCCCAAACATCTAAGCCGAACATATGTAAAACCCGGCGATGTGTTGGATAAAGAACAACCTGTACTTTTTAATGTGGAACAGGGCAAACAGTTGCATATTGATTCCTCGTTGTTTCCAAATGCTTTTTCTCAAACCGGATTACGATGGCGGGAAGACGGTGAAGCTTTTACATTTGAATACAATGAGAGAGGACATCAGCGATATAGAATCATTGAAGTAGATGCCGGGAATGGCGAGGCACGTGCAATTATAAATGAGGAACCTGAGACGTTTTTCAGCTATGCTACCTCTCTTTTCAGACATTATACAGAAGATGGTGAGGAAATTATCTGGATGTCTGAGAGAGACGGCTGGCGACATCTTTATTTGTATGATACGGCCACCGGAGAAGTAAAAACCCAAATTACTGAAGGAGAGTGGGTCGTTCGGGAAGTTGAATATGTGGATGAAGAAAACCGGCAGATTTGGTTCCAGGCAAGTGGTATGGACGAGGATCAGGATCCATACTACATCCATTATTTCAGAGTAAACTTCGACGGTTCAAATTTAACTCGATTTACAAAAGCAAATGGTAACCACGACGTGGTATTCTCATCCGACCGGGAATATTACGTTGATACCTGGTCTCAGGTAGATAAAGCACCCATTTCCGAACTTCGAAAGACGAGTGACCAGTCACTGGTTATGAAGCTGGAAGAGGCAGACATCAGCCCACTTGTTGAAGCGGGCTGGCAAGCACCAGAACAGTTTGTTGCAAAGGGCAGAGATGGTGAAACCGATATTTACGGAATCATCATAAAACCGACCGCTTTTGATCCAAATAAAGAATATCCGGTGATCGAATATATTTATGCCGGTCCGCACGATAACTTCGTACCCAAGAGTTTTCTTCCCTTTAGCCATATGATGAGATTGGCGGAAATGGGTTTTATTGTTGTTCAAATTGATGGCATGGGTACATCAAACCGCTCAAAAGCATTTCACGATGTTGCATGGCGTAATCTTAAAGATGCCGGTTTCCCCGACAGGATTTTATGGCACGAAGCCGTTGCTGAAGAGTATTCCTGGTATGATAATAGTAAAGTTGGAATCTACGGACGCTCTGCAGGCGGACAAAGTTCTTTAGGAGCGTTGTTATTCCATCCTGAATATTATCACGTTGCGGTTTCGTCCGTAGGATGCCATGATAACAGAATGGATAAAATCTGGTGGAATGAACAATGGATGGGCTGGCCGATCGGTCCGCATTATGCAGCCTCTTCAAATGTTGAAAATGCACACAAATTACAGGGGAATGTGTTACTGATTGTGGGTGAACTCGACACAAATGTGGATCCCTCATCAACATACCAGGTAGCCGATGCGCTTATTAAAGCGAATAAAGATTTCGATTTTCTTGCCATTCCGGGAGCAGGACACGGCAGCGTTGGAGAGTATGAAGAACGCAAAAGATTCGATTATTTTTTGCAGCACTTGAAGGATGTTGACACTCCCAATTGGAATCAGCATTCCGAAATGTAGTTTCCGGATAAAATCTGTATTTCTTAATTGAAACAGCTCTAGGGGTATAAAATGCTTATGAATTCAAAGCATCAATTCCCTGCGTTTAGGTGAAATAGATTCTCTTGAATAAAAATAAATTCTGCAAAATCATCTGCAATGGTATCGAAAAAAGCTAAATTTCTACTGTTCTTTGCCATTGCTTTCATCATATGTTTAGTCTTTCTATTCATTTGGAATAAGAATTCTATCACCTCTGGAACTGAGAGAGAAAGAGCCATTGCTTTAATCACCCGGGAAGGAGAGACCTTAGCGAAAAATTATTGCAGCCGTTGCCATAGTTTTCCAAAACCTGAATTGCTGGATAAAAAAACGTGGCGAACGCAAACCTTACCCACAATGGGGCCATTTCTGGGAATTAAGGAATACAATGGAGAAGTCTACCCGTTAGATAAAACTCCGGAATTACCTGAAAATTTTTATCCCGAAAATGCAGTGATTCAGGAATCGGAATGGAAAAAAATTCTTCATTACTATGAACAAACAGCCCCTGATCGACTTCAGCCTGAGAATATTGAAACTGAAATCATCACAGACAATCTCTTCTTTCAATCTCATCCTTCTTCATTAGCACTGCCTTCCAATCCCATGACAAGTGCAGTTCGCATCGATCCTGAAAGCCAGTTGATTTATATGGCAGATGCTGCATCGGAAAAGCTTTTCATCTTCAATCGACACTTAGAAGTTCTCGCTGATTTTAACGTTCCTTCTCCCGTTTCGGATATCCAGATTGCAAAATCATCTGGTGCATCATCCATTCGTGAAGTATTTCTTACACATATCGGGAGTCTGGCCCCATCAGACGCCCGGGAAGGGGCCATCATAAAGGGCTGGTTTGATACGGAAACGGGTGAAGGGGATTTTGACTCAATAATTATTGACGATATCGCACGACCCGTCGAAACATTGGAACGTGATTTAGATGAAGATGGATTCGATGATCTTTTAATCAGTGAATTTGGCCACAGGAGGGGAAGTTTATTTTGGTTGAAAAATGAGGGAGATCAATACGACTTGAATAAACGCGTATTAATTGCCACTCCCGGGTGTTTGCAATCAGAAGTCAAAGATGTTACCGGGGATGGCTATCCTGATGTCCTGGCTCTGTGTTCACAAGTCGATCAGGCAATCTATCTGTTCACAAATGATGGAAAAGGTTCTTTTGAGCAATCAACACTTCTGGAATTTCCAATAACTGCCGGTTCCAGTTCATTTGAATTGGTTGATTTTAATGATGACGGACTTCTGGATATTCTCTACACCAGCGGAGACAATGCCGATTATTCGCTCATCTACAAACCCTATCATGGGGTATATATTTTCTTAAATAATGGTGATAACACTTTTTCAGAAAAATGGTTTTATCCGGTTAATGGAGCTTACACTGCAAAAGCTGTAGATTTTGATCAGGATGGAAATCTTGATATCGCCGCCATTTCTTACTTTGCTGATTATCCTAAAAAACCTCAGGAGGGATTCATAATATTTAAAAATAGCGGGGATTTTTCATTTCAACCCTATCATCCGCAAAGAGCTTCTTACGGAAGATGGATTACCATGGATACCGGTGATTTAACCGGCAATGGGTTTGAAGATATAGTTTTAGCAAACCTATCTCTCGGACCTACAAAAGTGTTGCCCCAAGTTGAATCCATATTAATCAAGAGTCCACATATTCTCATCCTGGAAAATCATTTTTATAAATAAAGTGAGTTTGAGCTAAACATAGAATCACTTTTCATCATTAAGGTTCAGAACTTCAGAACGAATTTCAGATTGAATACCTGGAAATGTTTCTGGGTTAATAATCCATGGTAATAACTCAAGGATTCTAGTCTGCGAATGGCTTAGAAATTTAGTACTTCCTTTCAATTGTTCATCCAAATAAGCCATCTAAAGAAGTGCATTTAAAAAAATTGAATAAATAAGCTGTAAGATAGTATTAGTTTAGGCATTTCTGTTTTGCTTTTTTAATAAAAGAGTTTTTTGAGTCATGTATATGTACTGAAAAATTCTGTGCTGAGGAGTTAAAAAATCAAACCTAATATGATTCAAATGATAAAAAAAATACAGTTTGTAACAGTTAAAAAAGTGTTATGTGTGCTGATGTTGCTCATTGGTTTACACACCAATTTGCTGGCACAGCAGATGGTGACTGGTACTGTTTTAGATGAATCAAACATGGAACCGCTTCCGGGTGTAAGTATCCTTATCCAGGGGACCAATCAGGGAACTGCAACGGATCTGGATGGACGATATAGTCTTGAGGTTCCATCAGAAGATGCGGTTTTAATTTTTACTTTTATTGGTTATGAACGTCAGGAAATAGCCATACAAGGCCGCTCTGAAATAGATGTTCACATGGTTAGCCAGGCTGTAGTTGGCGATGAAGTAGTTGTGGTTGGGTATGGAACTCAGAGAAGAGAAGATTTAACAAGTTCTGTTTCTACCGTTTCAACAGACGAATTTGTACAGGCCTCTGCAAGAAGTGCTGCGGAAATGATTCAGGGACAAACAGCCGGTCTGATTGTGACCACATCCAGTGGAAATCCCAGAGATAATGGGGATATTAGCCTTCGGGGAATTACAACTATAAACTCTAGTTCCGAACCATTAATACTCATTGATGGAGTTCCGGGCTCTTTGAATACAATTGCTCCGGAAGACATCGAATCTGTAGATATACTCAAAGATGGTTCAGCAGCGGCTATATACGGCTCAAGAGGACAGAATGGGGTAATATTAATTTCCACCAGAAAATCCACTAAGGGGCAGCCTCCAACATTACAGTATAGTGGTTATGTTAATACTCAAACAATTTATAACAAACCTGATATGCTTGATGCCAATGATTATCGTCGGTTAATTGACGAGGGCGTAAACTTTACTGATTACGGATCAAGCACAGATTGGCAAGATGAAATTATGCAGACACCATTTGGTCAGACTCATAATCTGACTCTTATGGGAGGATCTGCGCAAACCAGTTATACGGCCTCTCTTAATTACAAAAACTGGGAAGGTATCTTTTTAACATCTAACGATAATAATCTTATCGGTCGGATTAATATCAATCACTCGATGCTTGAAGGAAAGTTAGATGCAAATGTAAACTTAATTGCCAACAGAAGAACATATGATGATTCTTTTGGTAATTATGATTATCGACAAGCACTCATTCGGAATCCGACAGATATCGTAACTGATGAAAATGGCACATGGATAGAACGGGATGGATTTAATTATGATAACCCGGTTGCTCGGATTGAAGAAACTAATAGTGATGTGGAAGAAAGAGAACTCCGTTTAAACGGAACCCTTACACTCAATCCAATTGAAAATTTAAGCCTCTCTTTATTGGGGTCAACGACTCTTTTTAATCGGGATATTGGATATTCAAGAACATTTGAGCATACGGCAAATGTAACAGGTGGAGAAGGAGGTTATGCAAGTAGAAGTTTAGATTCGTCCTCAGAAAATCTTGTTGAATTTACAGCTACTTACGAGAATCAGATTGATGCTCATGATTTTAGCATTCTTGGTGGTTATAGCTGGCAGGAAACCATCTATGATGGATTTGGTGCAAACAATAGAAGATTTGCGACAGATCTTTTCAGTTACAATAACCTTGGTATTGGTAATGGCCTATCTGAGGGGGAAGCTGGAATGGGCAGTTATAAAAACTCTTCCAAACTGATTGGGTTTTTTGGCCGCTTAAACTACATATGGAATCGGAAATATCTTCTTATGGGAAGTCTTCGATATGAGGGTAATTCCAAGTTTGGTGAAAACCATAAATGGGGATTATTTCCAGCGATTTCCGCAGGTTGGAGAATTAGTGAAGAATCCTTTATGGATGAAGTAGATATAATATCAGACCTGAAAGTTCGTGCTGGATTTGGGGTTACAGGTGTTGCTCCGGATGACCCTTATTTATCTTTAACAAGCTTTTCTTATGGCAGCAGGTTCTTTAATAATGGTCAATGGATTCAGGGAATTTCTCCTGCGAGAAATCCGAATCCTGATCTTCGTTGGGAACAAAAAGAAGAGATAAATGTTGGGGTAGATTTTTCGCTTTTTGATGACCGGCTTAGTGGTACATACGATATTTACCGCAGAGATACGAGAGATATGCTTTGGAATTATTCGGTACCAGTACCTCCATATCTATATAACAATATTCTTGCAAATGTGGGACACATTCGTAACTACGGAATGGAAGCTTCACTGAAGGCTGCTGCTGTTCAAAAGCAAGACTTCTCTTGGAATACAAGTGTAAACTATTCAACAAACTCTAACCGTCTGATTAGTTTATCCAATGAGCTCTTCGATCTTGGAAGTGATTATTTTTATCCAGGCCATACCGGAGAACCCATTCAGGTAACTACACACCGTGTGGAAATCGGTGGCCCTGTTGGTAATTTTTATGGATGGGATTCGGTGGATATTACTGAAGAGGGAGAATGGATTATTCAGAATAATGAGGGAGAACGTATTCCCGCTAGTGAAGCAGGCCCAGGAGACAGAACTATTCTTGGTAATGGTATTCCGGATCACTTCTTATCATGGAATAATAACTTCAGGTTCAAAAACTTTGATTTAAATGTCACAATGTATGGTGCCTTCGGTCATCAGATTCTCAATTTCCAACGCTTGTATTATGAAAACCCCAGGGTGATTCAATACAACATGCTGGAAACTGCATTTGATGATGTATATGGAAAAGCCCGCTTGAACCAGGATCTGGCATATGTTAGCTACTACATTGAAGATGGAGATTATTGGAAACTGGATAATGTAACTCTGGGATATTCCTTCGACTTAAATAACCTTGGAATTACCCAATCCAGAGTATACGTATCGGGTGGCAATCTTTTAACCATTACCGGTTATAAAGGAATGGATCCCGAGGTGGGAATCAATGGCCTCGATCCCGGTACAGACCACAGAGATAAATTTCCGACTACTCGTACATTTACACTGGGTGTGAATCTAACTTTTTAAAAAAATCTGTTCGTGTTTAAAACAGACAGTATTTGATCAAAAAAATTTAAATCAAAAACTATGATGTTAAAACTAAAAACCTATTTAACGATTGTCATTATAAGTACTCTTGTAGTGATGACTGCATGTACAGATCTGACGGAAACGGTTCACGATCAAATAACCGAGGAGAACTTTAACCCGACTGAGGATGATATTTCCGCTTTGATCGCACCTGCCTATTCTGTATTGAGAGGAATGAAATTAGGCTGGTATTCTTTTTTTGACCTTCAGGAAGAATCATCCGATGTAATGGTAACTCCTGTACGTCCCAATGGATGGTATGATGGTGGTACGTACATTCGGATGCACAAACATGAATGGGATAGATTTCAGGGGCAGCCTAACAGCACATATGGTCAGAGCTTTAGTGGAATCAATACGGCAAATCGGGTGATCTATCAAATAGAATCCGGAGTTGTACCCTTGGAGACGGGGCAAGAAGCAATTCTTGCCGAACTACGCGGGCTTAGAGCCTATTACTACTGGATTTTGCTCGATAACTTTGGAAATGTACCCATCGTTACCGATTTCTCTGACGAGTCTGTTCCCGAGCAAAATACAAGGCAGGAAGTTTACGACTTTGTAGTAAGTGAACTGAATGCTGTAATCCCAAATTTGACCGATGAAGTGAATCAAGCCACGTATGGACGATTTACGGCTTGGGCGGCTAGGTCTCTTTTGGTACGAACGTATCTGAATGCAGAAGTGTACACGGGAACCCCTCAATGGGAGCAGGTGATTACAGAAGCGGACTATATTATCAATAATGGTCCTTTTATGCTGGAACCTGTCTACAAAGACAACTTCTCGTTAAATAATCACAATTCTCAGGAATTTATATGGGCTGTTCCTTATGATGAACTCCTGGGAACCGGAAACCAATATCATATGAAAAGTTTTCCACCTATTATGCAAAGAGCATATGGAATGGAAGCTCAGCCATGGGGCGGCAATGCAGCCTTACCTCAATTTATTGATACATATGATGAAGATGACGGCAGGTTAGACGATACCTGGTTAATGGGAGAAGTTGAAGATCCGGAAACCGGCGAAGTTTTAGCCAATTTTATTAACTATATGGAAACAACGGAGTCTGGTGTACCGCAACCATTCGACTGGGGATATTCTCCCGCTAAGTATGAGGTCCCTCGACCCGGAGCGCAAGTTGATATTTCCACAGATTATCCCATTTTCCGTTTTGCCGAAACACTGATGGCGAAAGCAGAAGCTCTCCTTCATACTGGAAGAAGCGGTGAAGCAGCCGTGATTGTAAATCAAGTAAGAGAACGGAATTTTGATCCATATTCTGAAGATAAAATTGTGACTGCAGCCGATTTAACCGGGGGCAGCAAATATCAATACGGCTTTACGGAAGCTGGTGAAATTGTTGATTTTGAAGGAGGCGAAGATATTGTATTTGGCGGATTCTTGGATGAAATCGGATATGAGTTTGCGGCTGAATCTTTCCGCAGAAGACAGATCATCCGGTTTAAAACAACATCCGGAGAATCTGTTTTTACAGCGAAAAGTTGGTTTAAACATCGGGCAACACATTCCGATCATTTGACAATCTTTCCACTTCATAATGATGTGCTAAATGTGAATTCGAATTTACAGCAAAATCCTGGTTATGAGTAAGTGAAACATTTATAGGGAAGATTAAGAGCATATGTATCACCCAAAAACCTCCTCTTTATACTTGTACTTACTGAGTATATAGAGGAGGGTTATTTTCTAAAAAAGATGTTGTGCCGGGAGAAAGGGGCAAGGCCAGAAGATGGAATCTGGGCTAAATACTGGTATCAGTCCGTTCATAATTCAACTGGCTTTAAACCGTATCAGCCCAAAACAACACCATTTCCGGATCACTTAAAACCATTGCTGAAGGAGTGTCAGCCGGTTTATCAAGTATTAAAAGAGCTTGCCATTTGACGTATCCAAATCTATTCGTCTTCTCCATACACCAGTTGCAGAAAATCATCCTGTTCTATCTTTCCAAAAAAGGATTCCAGGTTCAGTTTTTTTACCTCAGTCTGCAATGCAGCCGGATCGTATCTCACACCTTGCAAATGATCTTCAATTTTTTGAACCGGTTCTACGCCAAAAAAGTCTCCATAGATTTTTAAATTCTTGATATGACCTTGCTCCACATTCAGGCGTAAATCGATCTCTCCAATTGGGAATCTACGATTTCTCTGAATATTGAACTTCGGTGATCGCCCAAAATTCCAGTCCCAATTTCCATATTTCTCGTCTTTAAGCTGTCTGACTTTTTCCCATTCATTTTCTGTTAAATGGTAGCGCTCAAAAGAAGGGCGCTCTTCATAAAGCCCATGTAAAATGCGTGATCTAAATTCATAAACATCCATTTTCTCATCCATAAATTCGGAGATGTTGGCTACCCGGCTCCGAACTGATTTATGCCCTTTTGATTCTATCTTACTCATTTTTACATCCAAAGCCCGGGTCACTTCATCAAGGTCACTATCGAAAAGGAGGGTGCCATGGCTAAACATCCGTTTTGTAGTTGAAAACTGGGCATTTCCGGAAATTTTCCGGTTATCAACAAGAAGATCATTTCGTCCGCTCATCTCTGCCTGAACGCCCATTTTTCGCAGTACATGCACAACCGGCTCCGTAAACTTTTTAAAATTATGGAGGTTCTCCTTTTTATAATTTGTGATAAAACTAAAATTCAGATTTCCCAGATCGTGATAAACAGCTCCGCCTCCGGAAATTCTTCGAACAACATAAATACCATTCGCCCTCACATATTCATCATTAATCTCTTCCAGGGTGTTTTGATTGCGGCCAATAATGATGGAAGGTTCATTTATGTAGAAAAGAAGATAATCTTCGTTTTCTCCAAAATTTCGAAGTGCATACTCTTCTAAGGCAAGATTCAGCCGGGGATCTGTAATCCCTTCATTTTCAATAAAAATCATAAAATTAAATCAATACGTTTATTTTCGTTCACAAAATCTCGTTTTTTCCGGCAAGTATAAACTGGCAAAATGAAATTTTTAATCTCAAACAAAAGAATAGGAAGAATCATTTTTGAAATGCCTGAAAGAGTTGTCAAAATAGGGATCGAGATATCATTAGATACAAAAGCCAGAAGTTTTTAAATTTTACGGTAATAAATTACGGTTTGGCGTTAGTGATAATTGCGTCATCACAAAACATAAAGTCTTTTTCAAAATAAAATAAGAGTTTAATGGAATCATTTTTAAGTCAGAATTTTATCGGAAACACCGTTCAGGAATATTTGCTGGTTCTGGGAGCAATTATTCTTGGAATTTTTATTGTGAAAGTTTTCAAACGATTTGTACTCAAGAGAATAGAGAAATGGATTGGTGAAACTGAAAATGACATTGACGATTACGTTTTTGAGAGTTTTGATAGATTTGTGATCCCGATTATTTACTTCAGCATCATCTATGCTGCAGTTATGACGCTGAGTTTGAGTAATTATGTGAGTAATGCCATACAAGCGGCTTACATCGTAATTCTCACCTACTTCTCTGTGAGACTGGTTTCCAGCATCGTACTTCTGGCTCTTCGAAAGTATGTGAGACGACAGGAGAATGGAGAGGAAAAGGTGAAACAATTAGGCGGAGTAATGCTGATCATCAACATCATCATTTGGGCTCTCGGCTTTGTTTTCCTGTTTGATAATTTGGGGTACGATGTCACCGCCATTATCACCGGTCTTGGAATTGGAGGTATTGCCATCGCCCTTGCTGCGCAGAATATTCTGGGCGATTTGTTCAACTACTTTGTGATCTTTTTTGACCGACCTTTTGAAATCGGAGATTTCTTAATCATTGATGATAAGAACGGAATTGTGGATAAGATCGGCATTAAAACCACGCGCATTCGGACACTTTCCGGAGAACAGTTGGTTTTTGCCAATGCCGACTTGACGAATTCCCGCATCCATAATTACAAGAAAATGCAACGCCGCCGTATTGTGTTTTCGGTTGGGGTGACGTATGAAACACCTGCTGACAAACTCCGCCAGATTCCCGGCGTGCTGAAAGAAATTGTAGAAACCCAGGATATTGTTGATTTTGACCGGGCTCACTTCAAAACGTTCGGCGATTCCAGTCTGAATTTCGAGATTTGCTATTACATCAACAGTGCGGATTTCAATACGTATATGGATATCCAGCAGGATTACAATTTTCAGATTTACGAAAGATTCGAAAAGATGGGCGTTGACATTGCCTTCCCAACCCGAACCATCTATGTAAGAAACGAAAACGGACAAAAGTTTGAACTGGATTTGAAAGCTGAGAATGGTGATTCGAAGGAAGAAGAAGTGAGTTCTTCATCAGATTCACCAGTTGAATAGCCTTTTTTGATATTGGATAAATAAAAGAGTACGCCAATGAGTTGCCTTAGACAATCCTGGCTTTTGGGAGAAGTAATTCTTGATTGATACTCAAAAGTATGTTTCAATCAGCCAGTTGCACTTCAAATTCATTCGAGGTCGATAGCGAATCTGGCAAATCACATCTGTCACCGGTTTTACACGTCCACACATCGTAAACCAGTTGGAAAGTTCCCTCGAAAATGCCAATCGGCTCTTTTGTCGCATGATCCCACATTTGGGGACTTCGAACATCCAGCGTATCAATTCGTACTGATCCGGACTTGACCGTAATCGGGTTATTATGGCCGGCACATGCAAAAATGATATTGTGAGCAGGCGACTGCGGATTTTCAGTTAGATGGAGTTTGAAAACATATCTTGGATGAGACGAATCCACATCGCAACGATTGAGATAGAGTGTTTGATTTGTCTTATTCTCGAATCGGGCAATCAGTGTAAAACCGTAGAAAGCCGGAGGAAAGTTTTCTAAAACTTCTGCGGTGTACGATGATTGATCCGTTTGAAAAACCAGGTTTTTTGTTGTGATCACTTCTTTTGTATCGTTATCCACGGTTGAACACGAAACCAGCAGAAGTAAAACCAGCGGGATAATTACTCGTTTCATGGTAGTTTGAGTTGATGAATAATTTTAACCTTAACAAACTTCTCAAGAAGTAATGTAATTAAAAAAAAGATTTTCGTCACCTACTTTGCCCGCCGAACCCATTTTGGAGCATCATTAATTTCATTTCTTAGGATCAGATTTAATTGCGCCGCATGATGCTGAACATGCCTCATGTTGTACATCAGGATTTCTATGAAGGGATAATCCTTGCCGCCTTCTTCCTCTTCTATGAATCGTTCAGACATTTTTTTCTCGGTCAGATTCGAAATGATTTCGTAGCCTTTTTCCCGGCTGACCTGCAAATAATCCAGTAATTCCGTCTTGGTGTAGAACCGGTCAGGAATGACATCATCCAATGCTTCTTCGGGAATCTCCTCCGGTTCCTTTAGTGTGAAAGGAAGAGGAGACGTAAAGTCTTTTGACGGAATCGTCATGTAGTAATCCAGGAAGATCAGGGTATGATAGATGTTGTAGAAGAGCCGTTTATTAGATTCTAAAAGTTCTTCCGGGTAATGTGAAATGGCATTTTCAACCATATCGATACTTGCACCAAATTGATTCCAGAGACTTTGTTTGAGGAGAGTTAGCAATTTAATCGTAGCAGTTATTTAGTAAACTAATTTTTAGTGAAACTATCGTTGTACTTGTCTCGCAAGAGTAAAAATGAACAATGAAATAAAGATAGCCCCAAAAAAAGATTCTAACGATGCAAATAGTTTACTTAATCCAATAGGACTTGCGTCACCGTAACCTAGAGTAGTAAAAGTAATCATGCTGAAATATAATGAATTACCTATATCTGAAAGATATTCGTAGTTGATTGTAGGAAAGGAAGTAACATCTAAAGTGTAATCAATAACTTTTTCATTAACTCTGATACCATTAATCATAAACAATGGTGAAAAGAAAAGGACAGTTAAAGCCCCTGAAATAATTACGTTTTGAGGGCGCTCTCCATATCCACACAATAATCTTAATAATTTAAGACCCAGATATTTTAAGATATTTATAAAATAATCAGTTTGTCCAAATATATATTCGGATAAATATTGTGAAAACTTAGAATCATATCTATTCTTAATCCGGGCATAATTACCTGATTTGCTTATATAATAATGGATATTCTCTTTTTTGAGTAACTCTTTTGATTTCATAATATGAAAGTAAAAAATACTCTGAAGTCTATTGTCTTTAGCTTCAAAAGCACGGTCATATGCATATTTGTATGTTTTTATTGCACCTTCAATAAGCTCTCTTCGAATCTTTAGTTTATCTGAATATTTACTATGCTTTAAATCATATTCATACTTTTTGAGTGTATGGTATGCATTCAAATAGCGTGAGGCTAAACTAATACAGTCATCGTATGATTTAACTTGAGAGGTATTTTCAAAGTGATAGCTTAATATTCCCAGCGGTCTAAGTTGGAATAAACCGGTGTTTGAATAATGATATAAAAAATTATAGTAAGCTATGTTTCTTAGATGATAGTCATCGATTTCTAACTCACAGTCATAAATTGAATAAACTCCATTTCTATAAAGTCTATCCCATAACTTATAATCCATCTTATAAATATGATTCCTATATGGAATACGTTTGTCATGAATACGATAACCTCCCGTTTTAGCACGATCATAGTTGAACTCTAAACCGTTGTAAAACTCTCTAAATTCAGAAACATTGACAACCCATTGTAGATCTGAAATTCCCTCATCTTTATATATGTAACGAACTTCTTCAAGTAAATCATTTGCTTGCGATTTAAGATACTCCACTTCCTTTGAACCATTTTTTAAAAAACGATATAGTCTGTTTTTTTTATAAATAAAATCTTCATATGAAATACTAGATTTTTTGTCGACCATACTTTTAAATATTAAAAATGAATGAATTTAGAAATTTCATAATGAAATGAATGATACTGTAATTCAAGTACTATTGAATGAGGTAATAAAATAGATCTTCCATACTTTTTACATATATACAAAATTCTGTAGTTTAAGGCATGAAGAAATTTGTCCTGTCCCAAGAAGATATCACCCCCGCGGAGTATTCCATTCAGTATGGGGACCTTCTCAACGAGGCGCAATTGGAGGCGGTCATGTTTGATGAGGGTTCGGCGCTCATTGTGGCCGGGGCGGGAACCGGAAAGACCCGAACGCTGGTCTACCGGGTGGCACGTCTTGTGGAAAGCGGGGTGGACCCGACACAGATTTTGCTTCTCACTTTTACACGTCGTGCCGCCAGCGAGATGCTTCGTCGTGCCAGCCAGATTTTGGACGAACGGTGTCAGCGTGTGGAAGGAGGGACGTTTCACCATTACTGCAGCAAGATTCTTCATCGCTATGCAGAGAAAATCGGCTATCCAGAGCAGTTTACCATTATCGATGCCGGTGATGCGATGGACACCGTGAACCTGGTCCGAAGCCAGATGGATATTCCCACGAAGAAAAAAAGGTTTCCCAAGAAATCTACGCTCTATAATATTTTCAGTACATCGGTCAACAAGCAGATGACTGTCCGCGATGTAATTGAAGAGCAGTACCCGCAGTTTGTGAATTATACTGAAACCATCGAACTGCTTGCTGATAAATATGCTGCCTACAAAGAACAAAATTTCGTGATGGATTTCGACGACCTGTTGGTCAAAACACGGGATCTACTGCGTGACCAGCCGGAGGTTCGGAAGAAAGTGGCGGCACAGCACAAACACGTTTTGGTAGACGAATACCAGGATACAAATGCTCTCCAGGCCGAACTCACGCAACTCTTCAGCAGCGTTCATAATAATGTGATGGCTGTCGGGGATGACGCCCAAAGTATCTACTCGTTTCGCGGTGCCGATCATAAAAATATGATGCGATATCCCGATCTTTTTGAGGATACGAAAATCATCAAACTGGAAGAGAATTATCGCTCTACGCAGCGAATTTTGGATGTGGCGAATCGTGTATTGAAACAAGCCGGCGAGAAGTTTGAAAAAGAACTGTATACGATCAACGAAGAGGGAGATCTGCCCGGACTGGTGAAAGCGGCAAATATGAATGATCAAAGCCGGTTTATCACACAGATGATTCTGAATTTGCGGGAGCAAGGATATGAACTGAACGACATCGCTTGCCTGTTTCGAAACGGACGAGATTCGTTTGACCTGGAAGTGATGCTCAACAAAAAGAATATTCCATACATCAAATATGGCGGACAAAAATTCACGGAAGCTGCTCATGTTAAAGACGTGCTGGCACATTTGCGGGTGATGATCAATCCGAAAGACACCATTGCGTGGAACCGGGTGTTGATGCTGATTGATGGGATCGGTCCGAAAACGGCTGAAGATCTGTTTTCCTGGGCTCAGACAGGAGGGAATCCGTATCGACCGGATCAGGCACCAAATATCAGCGACCGTTATCTAAAACAATTGAAAGCGTTGGGCGATCTCTTTTCACAGCTCAAAAAACTGGATGGTTCTGTACCCGAACAATTACAGGCTGTTGTCGATTATTACGAAAAATTCTGCAAGAAACGGTTTGATGATCATCCCAAACGCATGAAAGATCTGGAGACGTTTGTGGATATTTCCGGAACGTATAAATCACTCGAAAAAATGATCGAAGAGATCGCCCTCGATCCGATTGAAGCCACCGCCATTGATACTGAAGCGACTGAAAAAGATGAATCCCCGCTGATTCTCAGTACCATTCACTCATCCAAAGGATTGGAGTGGCACACCGTATTTCTCATCCAATGTCTGGATGGAATTTTGCCATCTGGTTACGCCATCGAAGATGAAGAACAGATGGATGAAGAAATTCGGCTTTTGTATGTGGCCGTCACCCGTGCCAAAGAACAGCTTTTTATAACCTATCCCGCGCTTTTTCAAAGTCGCTATGGAGATTATTTTACCAATCCGTCACGGTTCATCGAGGATATCGAGAAAGACTATTTAGAGCCGTGGCTATTGGTGGAGGAGAGTGAAAGCGTGCAGAAGGCAAAGTAATAAAACTACTTTGTGTTATGGTAAAGGTATGTTGATCGAAGAAGTTTCTATGATTTTGCAGAAATAGAAATCTGATTATTAAATCACGTTTTATCTGCGAAAGTGAATTTTAAAGCATTTCATTCTTGAATTTATTAAGTAACCGATACCATATAGCACCTGACTTTTGAGGAGTTAGTAATAAAAAATTAATGTCCTATATAGGAATAGAAGCGGTTTTTTATAATTTTTACAAAGTTTTTTAAAAGTGTTATTTGCACACTTTAAATTTACCTACTACATTAAGAAGCAGTATTTAAACACTCGGTAGTAATAAAATGAGTGCAATCATGCTTTAAAGAAAAAAATAACTCTTTTTAAAGCTCGGTTTACCAATAACTAGTTTCCTAAAATACGTCATGAAATCAACGCAAAAATATTATCATCTTTTGATGATGATGTTTAAATATGGTTTTATGAACTCAATCTATAATTCAATACTGGTCAAAAATATGATAGTATGTAACATCACAGTCAGAAAAAAAGTTTTTCCTTTCCTAATGTTATGCATTCTATTGTCTACAGTTCAACAAGGGCTTGCGTTTCAAGAATCCTCTGAAGTTGCTTCAAAGATAGAAATTTTGTTTTTAGGTGGCGACGGGCACCATCAACCGATGGAAAGATCACAGCAGCTTATCCCGTATTTAGCAAGTCGTGGGATTTACATTCATTACACTCATCGGATGGAAGATTTGAATCCGGACCGTCTTAATCAGTTTGATGGATTAATTTTTTACGGGAATCAAACCGGGCTATCTGGAAAACAGGAATCTGCACTTTTGAATTTCGTCAATAATGGTGGAGGGCTTGTAGCAATTCATTCGGCGTCTGCAATGTTTCCCGAATCTGATGCTTATATCAATTTGATTGGTGGTGCTTTTAAAGCTCATGGAACGGGTACATTTTCAACTAAACGGCTTTTACCAGACCATCCGGCAATTCAGGGGGTATCAAGTTTTGAAAGTTGGGACGAAACGTATGTTCACATGAAACATAACCCCGACAAAGAGGTTCTTTCAGTTAGAGTTGAAGGTCAGCATGAAGAGCCATGGACATGGGTTCGTGAGCAGGGAGATGGCCGTGTGTTTTATACAGCATGGGGACACGATCAACGAACCTGGGGAAAAGAAGAATTTAAGCAATTAATAGAGCAGGGCGTTAAATGGACCGTTGGTGATTGGGCATTAGAGGCCGAATTAGATATGCCGTCTTTTACATTTGGGGAAGGCGAACTTCCTTATTATCCGCCCGGAGAGCCTTGGGGAACCGTGGGCGATCCGATTACTAAAATTCAAAATCCTTTAACTCCCGAAGAGTCCCAAAAACATATTTTGGTTGATCCTGATTTTGAAGTTCAACTGTTTGCTTCCGAAGATCAGGTTATTAATCCTATTGATTTGACATGGGATGAACAAGGACGATTATGGGTGACGGAAACGGTGGATTATCCGAACAAATTCACGGAGAACAGAGAAGGTAATGACCGAATTAAAATTCTGGAAGATACAAATGGAGACGGCAAAGCCGACAAGGTTACCGTTTTTGCTGAGGGATTGAATATTCCAACAAGTCTTGCTTTATATAAAGACGGAGTGATTGTTTCTCAGTCACCCGATTTTATCTATTTTAAAGACACAAATGGCGACGACAAAGCCGACGAGCGAGAAGTTTTATTTACCGGATGGGGCACATTTGATACCCATGCCGGCCCAAGCAACTTACGGTATGGTTTTGATAATCAAATCTGGGGAACCGTTGGTTATTCTGCTTTTGAAGGGACTGTTGGAGGAAAAGAATACCGGTTTAGCAGTGGTTTTTATCGCTTTCAGCCTGATGGGTCCGATTTAGAATACATATCAAATACAACAAATAATACCTGGGGAATCGGGTTCAATGAAGAGGGAGTGATTTTTGGATCAACCGCAAATAGGGATGTTCCTCTGCACAGTGCAATACCGAACCGATTTTATAATAACATTCGAGGTTTCGGGCAAACACCACGACTTCAAATGATTGCCAATTCAAACCGAATTTATCCACTTTTGGACGAAGTTCGCCAAGTGGATCAGCACGGACGCTATACTTCGGGTTCTGGCTTTGAGATGTACACAGCACGCGATTTTCCAAAAGAGTACTGGAATAAGCATGCATTTATAGCTGAACCTACAGGGCATTTGCTAGGAGAATTTCTCATAGAAGAGGATGGCAGCAGTTTTAAAGCTAAAAACTTGGGAAGCATGCTTGCCAGCCAAGACGAATGGTTTTCACCGATTCAATCCCGGGTAGGACCTGATGGTGCTCTTTGGGTAGTCGATTGGTATAACTTGGTGATTCAACATAATCCAACACCAGAAGGCAGAGAAACGGGTGAAGGAAATGCCTATGTCAATGACTTACGCGACCAGGATCATGCCCGGATTTACAGAATTGTCAATAAAAATGCAGATCACACACAGAATATAAATCTGAAGGATGCTTCCGCCGAAGAACTGGCTAATGCACTAACAAACGATAATATGTTCTGGCGGCTTACCGCGCAGCGATTACTTGTTGAACGGGGAGATCTGGATGTTGTCCCACATCTCATTTCACTCATTGAAAATGAAAGCATTGATGAATTAGAATTAAACCCTGGCGCACTGCATTCCATTTGGACACTAAAAGGATTAGGAGCGCTTGATGGCTCAAACTCGGACGTTACTGACGCTGTAATTTCAGCTCTTTATCATCCTGCACCTTCTGTTCGCCGAGCCGCACTGATGACACTTCCCAGAACGGAAGAATCTCTTCAGGCTATTTTAGCGGCCGACTTTTTACCAAACTTGAGTGTTGTACCCGGAGAGATGAATTACACTCTCCCGGTAGAACAGATGTTAGCATCAAATATTCAAGTTCGCCTTGCCGCGCTTTTAGCTGTAGCAGAAATGCCTGCTTCCGATCAAGTTGGAAAATCTGTTGCGGAACTTATAGTTCTTGAGCGAAGTGCCAAAGACAAAGCGATTCAACATGCTTCGATGGCGGCGGCTGCAAATAATGAGATCAGCTTTCTGGATCAGATTTTGCAAAAACAGCTGCCTGAAAATGCCGACAGCACATACAAAGCAAATGTTGGATTTGTCGTAGAAAATATTGCATCGCATTATGCCTTGGGTGACTCACCAGGCAATTCGGTGTCTGATTTTCTCGTTCAACTTACATCAGCTGATTCTGCAATCGCTTCGGCTTTTGTTACTGGACTTGCTGCGGAATGGCCGGACGATTCTGTCCCGGAATTTAGCGCTGAAGTTTCCAGCCAGCTTAGCGGTTTAAGAGATGTTCTACCTGAAGATGTTCATGAACATTTAAATACTCTTGCAGAAACTTGGGGAAATCCGAACTTATTTGGGACCCCCTAAATCTTTTGATATGAAATGATTCATTCATTAATGATTAGAAACGATTTACATGATTAGCAGAAGTTATCTTTACCCAACATTAAAAACGATCACTGTTTGCGTTTTTATATGTCTCATTACCCATTTGATTTCATTGGATGCTTATGCCGTCAAATTGAAGAAGCCCTCTCTAAACACAGCAGATGGAGATACAGTTGTTGTGGGATCAGTGGGGGCTAATCTGAGTTATGATGTAACGGAGATCCGAGCAAAAGCAGGTTCCACGCTCACCATTAAATATATCAATCGCGGGGATTTACCTCATAACGTTGTAATCGTGAAACAGCGCTCGGATATTAACCCGGTAGGTGTGGCTGCACTACAGGCTTCACAAACGGAGTACATCCCTCAAGATGAAGCGATGCAGCAACGTATTATTGCCAATACGTCCTTGTCAAAACCAGGTGAAACAGTGTATGTAACGTTTACGGTTCCGCCTCCAGGCACCTATCCATATATTTGTACGTATGCTGGTCATTTTACGATGATGCAAGGCGATTTAATTTCAGAATAAACCCCAGAATCTATGAAATTTGGTGTCAGCCTTTGGCTTTGGACAGCCCCTGTAAATAACAAAGTAATCGAGGAATATGCTCCACGAATTGCCGATTTAGGATTTAATACCGTAGAAATTCCTTTGGAAGCTCCCGAAGAACTGGATTGCGAAAGAGCACGAAAAGTTGTTGAAGATAACGGGTTAACGCTTACTACTTGTGCGGCTATGGGAGGGGGGAGAGATCTGATTCATCCAGACAAGTCGGTACGAGATGCAGGAATGAAATATATGAAGGATTCTCTTAATGCGGCCGAAGAACTGGGTTCTGAACTTTTTGTGGGACCACTGGCATCAGAAGTGGGGCGTCTTTGGGACGCTAGTGATGCTCAGCGAGAAATGGAAACAAAACTTTTGGTTTCTCAACTTCAGGAGGTGGCTAATTATGCCGCATCAAAAAACATTACGATTTGCCTGGAAGCGTTGAATCGATTTGAAACAAGTTTTTTGAATTTAACCAGCCAGGTCTGTGATGTAATTGATCAGGTAAATCACCCAAACTGTAAGGTAATGATTGATCTTTTTCATGCCGGAATTGAAGAAAAAAATCTTGGTGATGCTATACGAACAGCAGGGGATAACCTGTATCATTTTCAGGTGGCTGAAAATGACCGCGGGACTCCGGGAACCGGGCAGTTCAACTGGGATGAAATTGCCGTTGCACTGAATGAGATCGGGTACGATCAGCATATTATCATCGAAACGTTTACGCCAGATAATGAACTACTGGCAAAAGCCGCTGCAATTTGGCGTCCACTTGCAGAAAGTCCGGATCAACTGGCTAAAGACGGACTTTCATTTCTAAAAAACCTTTTAGCGTAACAATTCCCTTAAAAAACAAAAATAAAAACTATCTGACCATGACTGATAAACAAGTAAACATAGCTATTGTAGGTTTAGGATTTGGAGCTGAATTTATCCCGATTTATCAACGCCACCCAAATGCAAATATGTACGCTATCAGTCAGCGTACGGAATCACAACTCCATAAAATTGGGGATCAATTTGGCATTGAGAATCGATACACTTCCTACGAGCAGATGCTGGAAGATCCGGAGATTGACGCCGTTCATATCAACACGCCCATTCAGTTACACGCCAAACACTCGCTGATGGCTCTGAGGGCCGGCAAACATGTTTCCTGCACTGTTCCCATGGCCACCACTATTGAAGAGTGTGAAGAGATCGTAGATACAGTCAAACTAACCGGGTTAAAATATACGATGGCAGAAACGGTGGTTTATAGCCGTGAATTTTTGTTTGTGAAGGAGTTGTATGAAAAAGGAGAGCTGGGTGAGATTCAATACCTTCAAGCCAGCCATCCACAAGATATGGAAGGATGGCCGGAATACTGGGAGCGCATGAAACCGATGCACTATGCCACACACGTGGTAAGTCCGGTACTTGGGCTGATGAACAAACCCGCAGAATATGTATCCTGCTTCGGGTCGGGAAAAATCAGCGAGGAATTAGCTGAGAAATCCGGTTGTTCATTTGCGGTACAATCGGCTCACATCAAGCTGAAAGGTTCTGATGTATCCGCCCACATTTACCGAAGTTTGTTTGATACGGCCCGCCAATACCGCGAAAGTTTTGATGCGTACGGATCGAAGAAATCGTATGAATGGCCATTGATTGAGGGAGAGAAACCAGTTATTCACACAGCAAAGAAGCCTGAACCCGAAATTGCTGAACGAGTGGAAGTTCCTGATTATGGACATCGTCTGCCGGAAGAAATCCAGGCATTCACCCAAGCCGGCGTGTATGATGCAGAAGACTCAGCACATCTGTCCTTTATCCAGGGAGGCGGACACGGAGGCTCTCACCCGCACTTGGCTCATGAATTTGTCAGTGCGATTATTGAAGATCGAGATCCGTATCCCAATGCAGTTCAGTCTGCTAACTGGACCTGTGTAGGACTGTTGGCACACGAATCATCCATGAGTGGTGGAGAGATCAAAAAACTGCCAGAATTTACATTGGGATAACATCATTTTCCATAACTGGAAAAACCGGCACATGTTACTTTAATTGATGTTTAACAACACCTTATCCCGGACAATGAAAGTTGTTCGGGATTATATATTTAAAAAATTGTGATTAGGTTATCAAAAAATGACTGTTGGCACACAAATTATCTATGAATGGTAGAGAGGTTAAAAACCTGCCAGAATTGTATTTTGAATGAGAACACCTTTGTTAACCTCAATGCTCAATTAGCTATGTACTATTCTACAATTTCCGTAACTGTTTTCTCTGGCGAATCATATCCGAGACAAGCCAGATAACAGGATAGACAGGGATAAAAATGGCCAGAGCATAAAATAACATCTGTCTGGATGTTTTTCGGTCACCTTCTACGATTCCGGCAACTCCTGCCATCCAGAAAACAAAGAACATAAAAATCAAAAAAGAGACGATTAACGACCCGGCAAATCCAAAAAATCCATGCAGTGTTTCAAGCATATGCTTTGTTTAAAAAATTCTTAACTTTACGAGACATTCATCTCCTCTCAAACATAATGGGTTATCGCAACATTATCTATAAAGTTCGGTACATTTTTTTGAGTTGGAATTCATTTTTTAAATATACAGTATCATGCCAGCAACGGTTTCTATAGTAGGCCGTCCAAACGTAGGAAAATCAACACTCTTTAACCGTTTAATCGGCCGGAGGAAAGCCATCGTGCACGACGAGTACGGTGTGACACGAGATCGCCATTACGGCGAGAGTTTCTGGAATGGACAAAATTTCTCTGTGATTGACACAGGCGGGTATCTGCCGGACGAATCGGATGCCATCACTTCAGGTATTCGCGAACAAATTCATCTGGCTATTGATGAATCAGATGTGATTCTTTTCGTGGTTGATACGGAAACCGGCATGCATCCGCTTGACCAGGCCGTGGCAGAAATTCTTCGAAAGCAGGAAAAACCAGTTCTCTTGGTTGTGAACAAATGCGATAATGAAGAAAAACGGTTAGAAGCCGTTGAATTTTATGGACTTGGCTTTGAAGAAATGTACCCCGTTTCATCAATCAGCGGAACCGGTACAGGGGATCTTCTCGATAAGGTTGTTGAACAACTTCCGGATAAAGATGGGGAAGAAGAGGAAAAATATCCTAAAATTGCATTTGTGGGCCGGCCCAATGTTGGCAAAAGCAGCCTGATGAATGCACTGCTGAAAAGTGATCGGTGTATTGTAACCGAAATTCCGGGTACTACGCGCGATGCAATCAACAGCAGGCTGGAGTATGAAGGGGAGACGTACATTATTGTGGATACGGCTGGACTGAGGAAAAAAGCCAAAGTAAAAGAGAATATTGAGTTTTACAGTACGGTTCGTACCGACCGGGCCATTAAAGAAGCCGACGTTGTGGTGCTATTGCTCGATGCCATGCAGGGCTTCGACGAACAGGATAAACGAATTCTGCGCGAGGCCGAAAACTTTAACAAGGGGATAATCATTGTACTCAACAAATGGGATACCGTACCCGATAAGGATACCAATCTTCTGAAAGAATTCGAGCAATATATCTACGGAAAAGTTCGAACACTGGACTACATTCCAATTATTTCCATTTCGGCCAAGACGGGGCTTCGGATTGAGAAAGTACTCGACTTTTCGAAAAAAGTGATTGAACAGCGCAGAAAGAAAATTTCCACTCCACAGCTGAATGATTCCATTGCAAAAATTTTGAAAGAACGCCCGCTGCCCGTCAAAAGGGGAAGACAATTAAAAATTCAGTATGCGGTGCAAGTGAAATCGAATCCGCCGGTGTTCAAATTTTTTATGAATAATCCTCAGGAACTCCCACCCAACTATAGACGTTTTTTAGAAAACAAGTTGCGAGAATATTTTGGTTTCGAAGGAGTGCCAATCACCATGGTATTCCGGCAGAAATAGCAATTAAAATCGCATAATAATCTTTGAACAGAATTGTCCAAAGGGTTATTTTACCTGAGTTGTTAATCCCAAGGCATACTTATAATTAAATTATAGCATGCAGAATAATCTTGATCAGCCGGTAGCAAATGCTCTAAGTGAAGATTACCAACGGGAGCGCACATTATCATTTCTTGAAAAGCTTTACATCCCGGAAATCCTAAAAGCACTTTGGTATTCTTTTAAACAGATGTTTGCACCATCATTTACTTTGAATTATCCTGAAGAGAAATGGAGTCCGCCGGATATATTTCGTGGGCGTCCGGTTTTGGTGGAAGATGACGGACAGGAGAGATGTGTGGCTTGTGGCCTTTGTGCACGTGCTTGTCCACCGTTGGCAATCAGTATGCAGGCCGATGAGAAAGCTGATGATCCAAAAGAGCGATATCCAAATGTATTCGAGATTAATATGCTGCGATGTATTTACTGCGGATATTGTGAAGAAGTGTGCCCCGAAGAAGCGATTGTGATGAGTAAGGATTACGACATTGTTTTTGAATCAAGAGAGGATGCAGTGTATGACAAAAGCCGCCTTTTGGTGCCGAAAGAAGACCTGAAAGAACGGCTCGATTTTTTGAAAAAATATAAAAATAACCAGTTTGGCCAATTTTGGGACTTCCAGGAAGAAAACAACATCCATTCCGTGCGAGACAGAGATCAGAAATGGAATACGGGACTTTCGCTTGTTGATATGCTTGAACAACAGAAGAAAAACGATGCTTCCGAGGCGTCATCAAATTGGTCTGTGTAAGATAGATCATATATAGAATGACTAACCAGGAAATTACGCAAGAAAAAGTAAACGAGTTACTCAGCGATGCAGAATACCTTCTGGATGAAGCCGAAGCTCTTAAATATGTAATAGACGCTGTTCCATATTCCGAAACCCCGCCCGAGGGATTGTCTATTTACAATATGCTCAAGCTGATTGATCATGCCCAGGCGAACTATTACAGGCCCATCACCGAAAGGGTGATTTCTGAAAACAGATTGGTCAGGCTTTCTGATTTCGAACATTATAAAGATACTTTTGAGGAAATAACCGATGAAGAGGAGATCAATATTCAGAAAACGCTCAGTAAAATCATCAAACATCGGGCCGCACTCATTAATGTTTTTAAACGAATTTCTCTTATAGATTGGGAAAAAGAATTAAGAGGGGATAGAGGAGAGTTGTTATGCCTTTTTGATTTGGCAAGCAAAATGATTCGGGATGAGCGTAAAACATTGAAAGAAATTGCCGACCTTGTATTGATATACCAAAACGAACGGCAACATCAACGAGAGATCGAAAAAAAAGCCTCTCAACAGAAATCCTCTTAAGCTGACTATTTTGTGGACGCAACTTTTCTCAATTATTACGGTAGTCGTTTCGCTTGCGATTGTCTACAAGAAATTTCCTTCCACAACCCGTGACATTAAATATCTCAGCTTAACCGCTTTGTTTGGATGGCTGATAGGGGATATCTCGGTGGCAACCAATATTCCGTACCAGGCAAATCTTCATATCTTTTTGCAATCGTTTGCTTTGTCTTTACTGCTGATTATTTACCTTATTTTTATCCGCCAAAGAAAGCCAGTCATCTTTCGGTATCCATATTACATCGTGTTTATTCCGTTGTTAATACCCATTGCGGAGTTGATTGTAATGCAGACAGAAATAATGAAGGAAATTATTTTAATGTCGCTTCACGGCGTATCCATTCTTGTATTTATTCTGTTGACTGTTGGATATGTGAAAGAACTTCAGCATAAACTTCTTACAATACTGGGAGTGATACTTTTACTATGGGGATTTACTTTTTACTGGATTCTGCAGAATTATTACATCGTTTTTGAATGGGCCTGGGGAATTACCAACTCATTGGGAATGATTGCCTGTATGTATTCTTTTTCCGACTTACTGCTATTTAACGAAAACCAATCCATTGATTCATGAAAAAAGGAGATAAGGTTCAGGACTTCTCACTACAAAACACACAAAAGGAATTCGTATCTCTATCTGATTTACTAAATGACGGCCGCAAAGTTGTCATTCTTTTCTTTCCGCTGGCATTTAGCAGCGTTTGTACGAAAGAACTTTGTACAGTTCGTGATAACATGAAGCTATATAACTCCCTGAATGCCAATATTATAGGAATAAGTGTTGATAGCCTTTATAGCCTTAGGGAATTCAAAAAAGCCAATAATTTATCATATCCGTTACTTAGTGATTTTAATAAAGAAGTCTCCGGGAAATTTGGTGTTTTGGATGAAGATTACTTCGGAATGAAAGGAGTTTCTATGCGTTCAGCCTTTGTTGTCAATCATGAGGGGATGATTGAATACGCCGAAGTGTTGGAAGACGATGGCAATCTGCCTGATTTTAAAGCCATTCAGAAAGCATTAGATAAGTAAAAGGGAAGAGGATAGCCAAGATTTAATAATATAACCTCATCTTTACTTTACATAATATATATTATACGACAAATATATAATACTCAGAATGGGTTCGTCTTTTTTATTGATGGTTAATCCTCGGTAACATCCACGTCAAATATTCCCTCTTTATTTGGTTTGACAAAAATTTTGTCAAGCACAGAATCCATATTAATCTTGTCCTGGACTAAAATGTACTCTTTTTCCTGATTGTACTCCGTTTTACTCACCAGTCTGGCTTTGTCAATTACCAACAAAAGTACCTGCCGCCTGCCTTTGAAATGTTCATTAATATACTCTTTCAATTTATTTGCTTTTACGCAGGCAATGCCGTCTTCATATCTGCTTCCTTCAGGCCTGAAATAACCGCCCTGGTTAAATTCCTGCCACTGTCGCTTCGATACTACATGAAAAATTAGATTTGAGCTCATATAATTTATTTTATTGTCTTCTTTGTGTTGCTATGTGTAGAATGGCATCGCCTTTATGAACGACCGGGCAATTATTAATTCCGATAATCCGTCCATCAAAACGACTTTTAACTTTTTTCTTTTCATTTCCATACGGATCAGTAATAAATCCCAAAATCATTCCTTTCTCAACGTAATCACCCAGTTTTACTTTAGCATGATACAAACCGGCAAACGAAGCTCTCGCCCAGTCTGATTTCTCGTAGATTTCAGGATGATGCGGTTCGGGGGCTTCATCTATCATTCCCAAATGTTTTAAGAGCCTTAGAGTACCGTTTATTCCTTCCTGAATTCCATTTTCGTCAAATCTCATGGATTCACCGGTTTCATAAACCAGAATGTGCTTACGCTTTTTATAAGCTGCTTTTCGGAATGATTTATCGATTAACGGGGAATGAAGAATAATCGGCGGTGCAAATGCTTTGGCCAGCTCAAGATTCTTTTCTATATCCAGAACACAACGAATCTGGGGATAATTAGATCGGCTGCTTCCGCCCGTATGGAAATCAATCCCAAAATCTATTTTTGGAATGATCTGATTCATGATGGTGTAAGCCACTAATTTTGCTAAAGATCCGGATTTACTACCGGGAAAACTTCGGTTAATATCTTTCCCATCCGGAACGCCCCTCGCATTCTGTATAAAACCATAAACATTCATTAACGGAATCGCAATAATCGATCCTTTCTCAAGGTTTAAGTATTTGTTAGCCAATAGGCTACGAACAATTTCAATACCATTTATTTCATCTCCGTGAAGCCCGCCGGTCAATAATACTACAGGTCCGGGCTCTTTTGCCCTGATGACTCTCACCGGCAGATCGATATTTGTATAAGTTGGTAACCGGGCAATTTTAAGATCTAACTCCTTCTTTTCACCCCTGCCAATTTTTTCCCCGTTAATTTCGATAATATCAGGCATCGCTTTTCAATCTACGGCGTCCATTGTTCTTTTTGGAACGTTCAATCAATTTCTCAACATATTTGATCACTTCAATGGCAATATCTTTCCCCGTCGCTTTTTCGATGCCTTCAAGCCCTGGTGATGAATTCACTTCCAAAATTAAAGGGCCACGGTCTGATTGAAGCATGTCAACTCCTGCGATGGACAAATTCATCGCTTTGGCAGCCGTTAGTGCGAGTTCTTTTTCTTCTTTACTTAATTTTATGAGAGTGCCGCTTCCCCCCTGGTGCAAATTTGATCGAAATTCTCCTTCTTTGCCCTGGCGTTTCATCGCCCCGACAACCTTATTTCCAATCACAAACGCACGTATATCGGCACCTTTTGCTTCTGAAATGAATTCCTGAACAATCACGCGGGCTTTCATGCTGTGAAAAGCCTCAATCATCGATTCTGCAGCTTTTTTGGTTGGTGCGAGCACAACTCCATAACCTTGCGTTCCTTCAAGTAATTTGACGATTAAAGGAGCTCCGCCAACACTATCAATAATTTTTGTGACTTCCTTACTGTAGTTTGTGAAAACCGTTTTAGGCATTCCCACATTTGACCTGGCTAAAATCTGAAGGCTTCTGAGCTTATCTCTTGATCGGACCAAAGCTTGTGATTCAACCGCTGAAGGCACGTTCATCATTTCAAACTGACGAACAACGGATGCGCCGTAAAAAGTTACAGATGCACCTATTCTGGGAATTACAGCCGCAACATCCTTAATTTTTTCTCCATTGTAATAGATGGCCGGTTTGTCCTGTTCAATAACAATGTCACACTTCAGATGATCTAAAACGAGAGCTTTATGCCCTCTCATTTCAATACTTTCAATGAGGCGTTTCGATGAATAAAGATTCTTGTTTCTTGATAGTATGACTATGGTTAATTGACTGTCTGACATTAAATTATACTATTTTAATAAAAATTTTTTAGATACATCTACAATAAAATGTCCTGTTAAAAACTTACGTCCTATAAGTACAGGATATTTCATCTCCGACCGGTTCGTAAGGGATAACTCAATTGTTCTGTGATATCGTGAGAATTTGGTTTTCTGCTTGATTACCACGCGTTCTTCAACCTGAGCATTTGAACTTTTAACCGGCTTTATTTTAAAAATCGGACATTCGTATTGTGTCTCTTCATATTCCGGATGATCCGGATCCAATACGTAAAATCTGACCCAATCTTTACCGTCTTTTTTAAACGGTTCTATATGATGGCAATGAAGGCTTGAGGTATAAGCTCCAGTGTCTATCTTGGCATCAAGGTTGAACAAAGACAGATTGGGCAAGTCTATCTTTTCGATCCGGCCAATTGTTATTTTCTTATCGTTTTCCTGCAATCCTGTTCCTTATTTTCAAGTTTTGAAAATACGTTGTTTATGGTTTCCAAGCATTTCCTATTTTAGCAGAAATCCCAATTGAAGAACATTTCTTCATGAGTCATCATTTAAATAGATGTTAAACTATGAGTTTTATCAACCGTCAACAACAGCCAATCCTCATCCTCGATACAAAGCGTTGTAAACGAAATATCGCCCGAATGGCAGAACGCGCAAAGGAGGCAAATTGCGTTTTTCGGCCACATTTTAAAACCCATCAATCCCAAACGGTCGGACGTTGGTTCAGGGATGTCGGTGTATCGGGAATTACAGTTTCGTCGGTATCCATGGCTCAATATTTTGCTGAAGACGGTTGGGATGATATTACCATTGCATTTCCATTCTTTCCGAAGCAAATCGACGGACTCCGGCAGTTGGAATTAAAAGCCAAATTGAGACTTTTTGTTAACTCCACTGAACATCTCGAGCTTCTTAATCGGGAGCTTAAAAACCCTTTTCAATTCTTTATAGAAATTGATCCAGACTATGGAAGAAGCGGTATCCACTACAAAAATGTTGATCTGATTAAAAAATTGATTCAATCATCAGAAAGGTTTGAAAATGCGAGTTTCCATGGCTTTTATATCCATGATGGCCGAACATACGGTTCGCGAGGAATCGATGAAATCAAAAATGCCATCAACCCTACAATTGATATTTTGCTTAATCTGAAAAAGCAATTTCCTGAAGCCAAAATTTCATTGGGAGATACGCCTTCAGCCAGTGTATCTGATCGTCTCCATGAGATGGATGAAATGACTCCGGGAAACTTAGTTTTTTACGATTACATGCAGGTACAAATTGGTAGTTGTAATCTTGATGACGTCGCCTTATTTGCTGTTCTTCCTGTGGGACAAACATTTCCAAAATCAGACAGGTCAATTCTTCACGGTGGCGCTGTCCATTTGTCAAAAGAATTTATTATTACCAACGAACAAAAGAATTTTGGACAGATTGTTGACTATTCTTTGGATGCAGATGTTAAAGAAGTCAATGGATTATTTTTAAAAGCTCTCTCACAAGAACACGGCACATTAAACGGCCTTCCTCCGGTTGAGAGGGACTCTGTATGGCTCTGCCCTATTCACTCTTGTCTGACCGCAAATTTGCATAGAAATTACTTCACTCCTGAAGGCCAAACCATTTCTAAGAGAGTTTTATCATGAAGGACGAGAAGCTTGTTATCAAAGAAAAATATTCGAAGTATTGGCCAACCGTTGCTGTTTTAAGCCTCATTTTGTCGCTCGTTATATTTGTCTCGTATCACTTTATTGATAATGTACTTTGGATCGGCTATTTAAGGTTAGCTGCATTTGCATTTTTTGCAGTGGCGCTTCTCAGTTTTTTTAAGGTTTATGATGGACAAGTTGAATTAACAGTTCTTGTAGATGAGGAATTTTTTAAGTCCACATACAAGGTTCGTAATGAAATCATTTTCGAGTCAGAACAACCCCGGTCAGATTTTCATCAAATAAAAACCGATCAACTCCCAAACAAGAGTATTTATAATGATTTCATGATGAACGATAAGTGTGTTCGCTTTCAGAAAAAAGACGAGAATGCCTGGTATTACTTTAATGAAATTGAGAGCCGGGTTATTCCGCTTAGTGAAGAAAATGCCAATACACTTAGGGATTTTCTGAAGATGTATTCAGAAGCTTAAATGCCGTCTTCAAGGGGATTAGGATCGTCCGTAAAGGCCTGTTTCCAAAATATATAAGCGCCTAGGGCCAGTCCTTTTAAAATGAAGAAGGAAAAGACAATCATCAGGCCAATATCCTGTAAGACAATTATGAGGATGAAATAAACGACGAGCAGGATGAGTCGGTTTTTGTATTTTTTGATTGAAGCTCTGTCAAACCGCGGAATTTTATCGAATGGTACCGTGCTGACCATCAAAAAAGCGAGAACGATAACAACCGGGATTAGCACAGAAATGATTCCATGCTCAAATCCTGAAAACCAGTCTAACCTGTTTCTGAATGTGAGATAGAACGCAGAAATCATGATGGCAAATGCCGGAGTGGGCAATCCACGGAAATAGTCAATTTCACTTATTTTGGACTCTACATTAAACCTGGCCAGCCTGATGGCTCCACATAGCGGCGCAAGCGCACTCAATAAGATCCCAATGATTCCAAGTTCATGAAATGCAAAATTATAGACGAAGAAACCCGGGGCGGCAGCAAAAGAAATGACATCGCTTACCGAATCAAGTTCCATCCCGAATTCGCTGGTTGAGTTTGTGAGACGGGCCATGAAACCGTCAAGTACATCAAACATGCCGGCTAAAACAATCAGCCAGGCACCTGTCACGAAATTTCCCTCATGAACCAAAAGAATGGAGAGAAATCCACAAAAGAGATTCATTAAAGTAAAAAAACTGGGGACAACAATTTTGGGAAGAGGTTTTATTTTCCGCTTCTTGAATCGGTTTCTGAATCGTTTTTTTTGGATAGGGTATTTCATCTAACAGGTCTTCACAAAGAAGTTTGATTCACGAAAAGTATTGTTAATTATTTAATAGTGAAAAATCTATTCAACCACAGCCAGAACAGATTCACCGGCTACAGTTCTGTCCCCTTTTTTAACTTTAATTTTTATGTGTTTGGGAAGTAATACATCCATCCTGGAACCAAATTTCATAATACCAAACCGCTGACCGACTTTTATTTGATCCCCCTCTTCCAGGTGATAAACAATTCGACGCGCCATAAATCCGGTTATTTGTTTAAATAGAATTTTCATCCCACTGGCATGTTTAACTCCAAAATGGGCTCTCTCATTCATTTCGGAGGCATGATCTTCCCAAGCCATCAGGTATTTTCCGGGATAATATTTAACGTATTCCAGATCACCACTTATAGGAACGCGATTTACATGCACATCAAGAGGCGAAAGAAAAATGCTGATTTGGGTAGCAGGTCCGCCCATATATTCATGTTCTTCCGTTTCCTGAATAAGAACCACCCGGCCGTCTGCCGGAGAAATGATAAGACTGTCATCGGTTGGTGGATTTCGCTTCGGATCTCTGAAAAAATAAAGAATGAGCCCACAAAGAATAATTAGCAATGGATAAAAAATATATCCAAGCCAGGGCGGACCAAACGAAACGGCAACCGCCACTGAAATGCTAAATAGAAAAACAACAAAAATGGTGCTGTAACCTTCTTTAGCGAACATCCATTAACCCCCGAATGTGCGAAGTATATCGTTGAAGGTTATCAGGATGAAGAGACCTATCAAAAGAATAAATCCAAGCTGTTGTAGTGCCATTCGTACTTTGGGTGAGGGTTCTCTGCGCGTAATGCCCTCGTAAGCCAGGAACATAAAATGTCCACCATCCAAAGCCGGAATGGGCAGCATATTCATAATAGCGAGCGTCACGCTCAAAAAGGCAGTAATGTTCCAGAATCCGCGCCAACCGGCAGCATCCGTTGCTTCTCTTGTGATGCTGGCAATAGCCACAGGTCCGCCTAAATTTTCCCTAACGGAAATATCGCCCGAGAACATTCTGCCCAAGCCCTGAATAATTCCAAAAAATGTATCATTTGTGTTGTCCAGGCCAATTACAAATGATTGAGCAATGTTGTAGGTTTTTCGCTCGTATTCGAAAAATTCCAAAGGATTTGGAGATTGAATACCAATTTGATTTGTCTCCGGATCCGGAGTAACCTCCGTTTGAATCAACTCTCCATTTCGATCAATTTCGAGTTGTAAACTTCCTTCAGCCTCCTGGATATGGTCAACCAATTGAACCCAGTAGTTTACAGGTTCTCTATTTACTGAGACAATCTTATCTCCTGCCTGCAAACCCGCACCTTCAGCAGGACTGTCTTCCATTACATTGGAAATGGAACTTGGCAAACTGAGCGTTTCATGAATAAATCGGCCTTCTTGATTAATCCTATCCAAAAAATTGGGAGGTGGAGTGATATTAACAGTTTCTCCACTACGATTTACCATAAAACTCAAATCCCTGTCAGTTAAAGCAGCAGGGTTAAAAAGATCATTGAAATGTTCTACACGTTCGCCATTTATCCCAATGAGCTGGTCGCCTGTACGAAAGCCGATTTCATAAGCCAACGAGCTTTCTTCGATATAGACACTTTCTACAGATGAAACAGGCAGCATTGTTTCACCATAGCTCCAGGTCATTCCTGTGTAAATCAGCACTGCCAGAATCATATTAAAAATTACACCGGCAAGAATTACAATAATTCGCTGCCAGACAGGACGGCTACGAAATTCATCGGGTTTTACTTCCTCCTCAAGAAAAGAATCGTCCATGGATTCATCAATCATACCGGCAATCTGTACATAACCGCCAAGAGGTGTAGCACCAACTACGTATTCGGTCTCTCCTTTTCGGAAGCCAAAAATTTTAGGAGGAAATCCAATAGAAAATTTATTCACTCTCATTTTGAAAAACTTAGCCGCAAGAAAATGTCCCAATTCGTGAAAGGTGACAAGAATAAATATTGCAGCTATAAAAATGAGAATTGTAGAAGATATATTTACAATCCAATCCATCTTATCTTAGTAACGAGTTTGCATAATTACGCGTTTCTTTATCAATGATCATTAACGAGGCTGGCGTTAATTCCTTGTTTGAGGTAATTTTTTCAAGTGATTTTTCTATGATTTTCGGGATATCAATATAGTGAATTTCCTTGCTTAAAAATCGTTCGATAGCAATTTCATTTGCGGCGTTTAATACGGCCGGTGCAAAGCCTCCCTCCTCTGCCGATTCCATAGCAAGCCGAAGGCAGGGAAACTTTTCGAAATCAACAGGCCTGAATTCCAATTCTAAATTGTTGGAATAGTCCAGGGTTTTATTGGGATATGGTTCGCGATCAGGATATGTAAGTGCATAAATAATCGGAACTTTCATATCGGGCGGGCCCAATTGTGCTTTGGATGATCCATCCACAAACTCTACGATAGAATGAATAATACTTTGGGGATGGATAACCGGTTCAATTTTCTCAACCGGAATTGTAAAAAGCCAATGAGCCTCAATGATTTCCAGCCCCTTATTCATCATGGTTGAAGAATCAATCGTGATCTTCGATCCCATATCCCAGTTCGGATGTTTTAGAGCATCTTCGACTGTAATTTCTTTCATCTGTTCAGCAGAGTATTCCCAAAATGGTCCGCCGCTTGCTGTGATGATAATTTTTTGGATCGATTCCATACTCTCGCCTTCAATACATTGCATCATGGCAGAATGTTCGGAATCAACCGGAACTAAAAAACCTTCGTTGAAGGCAGGTAATTTTGTGATGATCTCCCCTCCCACAACAAGTGATTCTTTATTGGCCAGAGCAACTCTCTTTTTCCGCTTCAGGGCGATGTATGTAGACATAAAACCAGCAAATCCAACGAGGCTGTTCAGAAGTAAATCATACTCATAATTTGCAGCGACTTCTTCAAGTGCGGACTGGCCGAATTCAAGATGTTGGGGAGAGTAGTTTAGATATTTCCTGAATTCATCTTTATGAGCTTCATTCGCAAGAATCACACAAGACGGCTGAAATAGATTTGCCTGTTCAGCGAGACTTTGATAATTGTTATTGGCCGTCAGGACATCAACCTGGTAGAGGTTCGGTTTTTTTTTGAGAATGTCGAGAGCCTGGGTTCCAATTGAACCGGTAGCTCCAAATATGGCAATTTTTTTTTCGGGCAAACTATCCTGTCGTATTTCTTTATGTAGTAAAATAGAAAATGTTTAGTGAAAGTAAGGCTTCGAAATTTCCTTTGCTTCTTGATACATAATTGAATGTGCCTCAACGGTTTGCTGGAGTGTTGGCGCATATCCACCGGATAACAGGAGAACCAATGGAACCTCTTTTTGAGTTACCGTTTCTATTACAAGCCTCTCACGTTCCAGTAATCCATTCAGGCTCAACGATAATCTTCCAAAATGATCGCTTTCCAGCGGATCAATTCCTGCAAGATAGAAAACCAGATCAGGAGTAAAATCTTCAAATATTTTGCTCAACGCGTCTGTTAAAGTATTTATATACAGTTGATCTCCAGTGCCGTCTGGCATGCCAATATCGTAAGTGGACGGTGGTTTAACAAATGGATAATTCTTTTCTCCGTGGATCGAAAATGTATAAACATCATCATCATTTTTGAAAATTTCGGCAGTTCCGTTTCCCTGGTGAACGTCACAATCAATCACTAAAACATTCTTCATCCATTTTGCCTGTTTTAAAACTTTTATGGCAACGGCAACATCATTAAAAACGCAAAAACCTTCTCCGCCGTCAGGCATGGCATGGTGAGTTCCACCGGCAAGGTTTCCGGAAATCCCATCCTGTAAGGCCATAACAGCAGCGTTAATGGTACCCTGAACAGCAAGTCTGGAGCGAACAGCCAACTCTTTAGACCACGGCAAACCAAGTTTTCGGATCTCTTTTGCAGACAATTCGCCTGACCATAATCCATTGGAATAGCGAGTTGTATGAACCAAATTGAGATTCACAAAATCTACGAGACTTGGTTCTACAACATTTGAATCGGTAATAATTCCTTTTGCAATCAGGTGTTCATACAAACCTGAAAACTTTTTCATCGGGAAGATATGTCCGTCCGGCAATGGAGCTACATACTCCGGAGTATAACTAACACGCAATGCAGTTCAATTCTTATTCAAATTTATTAAGCCTAACATTCGGCCCGCCTTTTCTCGTTCTCTGCGATATGAAAAATATCGTTCATCCTGCATAGTACATGCCGTGGAGATTTCAATTTGGTCCATTTTTATACCTGCATCAATTAGTTGATGTGTCAAAAAACTTTTTAAATCTACATGTGGTTTAGAATAAGTGGATCTGTCAACAAAGAAATCCGGGAATTGCTCGGCAACCTCCTCTCCCACTTCAAACCTGGCTTCTGATATGCAAGGACTAATATAGATTTTATAGTTAACCAATTGTCCGCCAATGGATTTCATCATTTCCAATCCCTTCGGAATAATATTTGAAATTGCACCGCGCCATCCTGCATGAAATGCTCCGATCACGCCACAAATATCATCGGCTATTAAAACGGCAGCACAATCGGCAACTTGTATTCCAATTGGTAGATCCGGGATTTTCGTGATTAACCCGTCTGTATTTTCGTAGATACCGGGTTGGTCAACAATCTCAATATTTGTCCCATGAACCTGGTTTGCCAGGGCTATGGAATTCTCTTGTAACCCTAAAAATTGCAGAAGATTTTTATAGTTTTCGTCGAGATCAGTTGTTTCTGTGATTGTATTGATTCCTAAATCGAGACCAGAAATTGGACGATGATGATAAAGTGAACGATTCGCTTCTGTAAAAGCGGCCGTAATCTTCGGGCAATCAGAAAAAATGGATGGCCTGATGATGTTCATTGAGTAACTTTTAAAGAATCCGTCAGTTTGTTCCTGATTTTATCCACGGGAAACTCGTTTCCGGTCCATAGTTCAAATGATTTGCTACCCTGGTATATCAACATATCTAATCCATTAATACAGTTTGCTCCATGTGCTTCTGCTAACTGTAGGAATTTCGTTTTGAGAGGATTATAAACGAGATCATAGCAAATTTTACCTTCCAAAAATTTGGCCTCGTCATCTCTGAGAAATGTTTTATTTGAATTCGGATACATCCCAACGGGAGTTGTATTTACAAAAAGCTCCGCTTCACTCGCAAAAGATTGCCATTGGTTATAGTCAACAATTTTTATAGAAGTTTGTTCACTGTAAATATTCCGTCTGTGAGGTTTTCGCGATACAAAAATAAGCTCTTCAAATCCTTCTGATTCAAGCGCGGTTTTCACTGCCCTGCTGGCTCCACCGGTTCCGAATATAATAGCACGTGAATAAGTTGTTTCATGAAGAAATGGTTTCAGGGGTTGTAAAAAACCATAAACATCTGTGTTATAACCGATTAGTTTATAATTTTTTTTCACAAGAGTATTTACAACTCCCACTTCTTTAGCAAAAGGATCAATCTCATCCACAATTTCATTAAACGCTTCTTTATGCGGAATGGTGATGTTGCATCCCAGAAAATTGTCGTGGTTACACCATGAGATAAACTCATGAAGCTGCGATTGAGACAAATCCAGGGCGATGTATGCAGCATCAATCCCATAATGGTCTAATGCCGTTTGATGCATAATTGGCGAAAGAGAATGGCTGATAGGATGGCCAATAACCGCATAAATTTTATTATTTGGAACGGTGGATGTTTTGAAATCATCAAATGAAACAACCATTTTTGAGCAAACTAAGAAATGAGGATAAAAAAAATGCGACCCGGAATTTCCAGGTCGCATATTATATTTTTGATGAATGGATTTAAGCAGTAACTTCGCTTTCCGTTTTTTCAGACTCTCCTACAGTTGCGTCTTTAAACGTATCCGTTTCTGCAAGTTTTTTGAATTTTTGCAGATCTTTAGCGAGTTGATCTGGTAAACCATCAATAAAATTAGCCAAGTCTTCTTCTGCTTCACCAAAAAATGTTCGGTAATCCAAAGAAAAATCAACCCGGGTTCTCTCTCCATTATCAAGTGGTGTGAAACGGATTGTTCCAGTTTGATTTAAATTGCCATTAATTGTAATCCAGGCAAATCGGGTATTTCTCAAATTATCGATTATATTGGTTGTCCATTGAAACTCTTCGCCACCAATAGTAGTTGTGTAATTGAAAGTTTGGGAATTAACTTTCTCAACATTATCGATACGATCGAGAAACTTTGGAAAATGAACAGGATTGCATAATAATTCGTAAACTTTGGCTAAAGGTAAGTCTACTTCAATTCTTTCGTGCGCCATAAGTGTCATTTACTTCGGAAATGAAAGGTTTTAATTCGGAGTTGAAATGAAAAGATTGCAGATACTATACATCCACAATGCAATAAATTTACGCATATTTTGATTAAGCATCAATCATTTTGGGAATAAAGGTTCAAAATAAATCTAAGAGTATTCACATTAGAGCCATTTTTCATCTATTTTTGTCGATTTTTTTCACGATTATTTTCCAAGTGGATTGGGCGATGGGACAATCTACATTAAATGGCGTGCTTCAAAACTACCTTGCTGCCCAAACTTCAGGGGATCAGGAATTTATAGCTGCCCGAAATCGCCTGCGGTTTCAATTTGATAAATCAACGGATTTTGGCGGACTTACTGCAGAACTTGACCTTATTCACACGTTTAATAAAACCCAAGATCTTCAATTCCTATTAAAAGAAGCTTACCTGGATTGGTATCTCGACAAATACGATCTCAGAATTGGACATCAAAAAATTATCTGGGGACGTGCAAATGGGGCATTTGTAACCGACATTATAACTCCGGTTGATTTACGAGAGTTTTTGACTATTTCAGCCGAAGACATTCGATTTGGTGTCACCTCTTTTAATGCCATCCGATATTTTGGAGCCAATTCCCTTCAGTTCGTTTTTTCACCCTTTCCTCAACATGATTTGTTGCCGGCAATTGATTCCAGATGGTTCCCTGCACAGGAGTTTTTAGAAATTTTTTCGATAACCCCGGTAACAAGTAATGTTAACGAAGAGCCTTATTCAATAAAAGATATACAACTGGCTTTGCGGTACAGTTTATATTCACCACAGAATCTGGACTTGGACCTGTTTTTAATGCGTTGGACTCATCCAACTCCTGCATATAATCTTACTTTTGATCTGGCAGATTTACCGGATTTTCCATCCATTAATTTTGAAGAAAATTCTCAGAACTCTTTGATGGCCGGGATTTCTTCATCAATTAAAATTCATTCAAAATTGATTGTTTTGATGGAATCGCTCTTTGTAAGAGATAAATTATTTACACGATTTCCATTTCCCGATGATTTCCAACCGGGTGATTTCCCAGATCCATTAACGATACCTGAAAACATTGAATTTGATGATAATTTATTGGTTACGAAACCATGGATACATTCCATGGCCGGCATCCGGACAGAATTCTTCAAAACAACAATTGATGCCCAGTTTTTTGTGGAAGGAATTTTTGATTACGATGAAGAAATACTACACCAGAAAGTGTATAAATACACCTCATTGCTTGCTGCCCGTTCTTTTCTGAGAGAACGCCTGCACATGCTGACTCTCTCACGATATAATATCGACACAAATGATTTTTGGGTACAATTGCAGGGGCAGTATGATCTCACGGATAGCCTTCGACTTACCCTTGGAACCAATCTCTTTGGCGGTGAAAGTTCAAACGGATTATCGGGTCATCTCTCCTTTAGCGAGTATCGAGAGAATAGTTTTATTTTTTCCAGGCTTGCTCTCTTTTTTTAGTCAAAAGGGAATTCATTTCAAATACTTTGAGTTGCATTTCCTGAACAATCTTTCAGGACATTGATCGTACGTGGAGCGATTTGGAAATTTTATAATTACGTATCCAAAGCTGATTATTGCAGCAATAACAATATTGGCTTTTCTGGCGATTTATCCGGCAAGCAATATCAGAACGGATTTTGATCTCGAAGGATTTTATCCTGAAGATGATCCGGTTATCAAAGAATATGAGCAGCTTGAGGAGGAATTTGGTAGAGATGACAATGCAATTCTTGTCGGCTTCAAAGACGATTCTTTATTCTCTGAAAAGGTTCTAAATGATCTGCTGACGATAGTCGATGATTTTAAGAAGATTGAAAACATTGAGAATGTCCTATCGCTTTGGGATGCTCAACAGATCATATCAGAAGAAAACTCTCTTCGCTTTACACCTTACCTGCAAGCAAATTCTTTGGAGCGTTTAAATTCGGATGAAGTAAAGAAAGAAATAACTTCAGATCCCCTTCTCTCAGGATATTTGGTGAATCATGAGGGCAATGCCACATCTGTAGTTTTGATCATTGAAAAAGAGAGCAATACGTACGAAGTCAAAAACAAAATCATCCATCAGGTCAATGAGATTTTGTCAGATCATCGTCAGGATTATGAGTTTCATATATCCGGTATCCCCTATTTTCGAAATCAATATGTAAATATGCTGAACGATGAAATTGTGATGTACATCGTGATTTCATCCGTCTTAATCATGTTGCTTCTTTGGTATATGTACAGAACACTTTGGGGCATTTTGTTTCCCATGGTGATCGTCTGGACCACCCTGCTACTGGCTGTAGCCATCATCCAGTTATCGGGCGGTTATCTTGAAATTATGAGTACAACAATAGCGCCTATTTTGTTGTGCGTGGGTATTGCAGATGCAGTACATATGATTTCAAAATATGATGATTCGAGAGAGTCAGGTTCAGGCAAGAAAAAATCTATTATTGAAATGTTAAAAACGCTGGGAAGCGCAACATTTCTTACCAGTATAACAACTGCGATTGGGTTTGCATCGCTGGTCAGCAGTTCTGTTGTCCCGATGAAACGCTTTGGAATTTATACCGCCGTTGGTGTTTTGATTGCTTATGTGATTACCATCACTTTCTTACCGGCGATACTAAAAGTTGTAAGGAAAAAAAAAGTGGTAAATGAAAAAACGAGCGCATTTTATCCGGCCGTTCACAAATGGCTTATAAAACTGTCCGCTTTTAACAGACTTCATTATCGCAGGATTATCCTGGTTTTTCTACTTATCACAATCATTTTTAGCGTTGGAATTCGAAACCTGGACGTAAACGGCCGGGTGTTTGATGATATTAGTGAAGACACAAAATTAATGAGAGATAGTCGTTTCTTTACGAACAATATCTCGCCCCCATTTCCAATGGAATTTGTTATCAATACAAACTTTCCTGATTCGGCTATTTCAGCCACAATTATGAATAAAGCCTTACAGCTTGAAGAAGTAATACAGTCGTACCCGGAAATACACAGGGTTGTTGGATTACAAACATTGGTGGAAGAAATTCACAAGGTCATGAATCCGGATTCTGTATCTACTCAAAATCAATTACCCGTTTCTGATAATGCCATTGCTCAATATATTTTACTGCTTGAGATCAATAATTCTGAAGCATTGTCCCGGTATGTAAACTTTGACTATAGCAAGTTAAGAATCACAGCTTTTACCGAGGATGCCGGTTCGAAACGAATCAACCAAATCAGACAGGGAATTGCTACTGAGATTGCTCGGATTTTTCCGGATCAGGAAGTCATCATTACCGGAACTACAATTCTGAATGCCGACCTTACAGATAAGATTGTTTATTCTCTTGCATGGAGTATTTTACTGGCAATTACGGCAATAACAGCGATTATGGTTTATATGTTTAAAGATTTTCGGTTACTCATAATTGCTCTTGTTCCGAATATATTACCCCTGTTGATGGTTGGAGGTTTGATGGGATATCTTAATCTGGATATAAAGCCCTCGACTGCTGTGATTTTTACAATTGCATTAGGTATTGCCGTAGATGACAGTATTCACTTTCTCGCTCGTTTCAGAGTTGAGTACAGAAGAAGTGGGACATTTCTACCCTCTTTGACAACAACCACCATTCGAACCGGACGTGCAATTATCATTACCAGCTTGATTCTTTTGTCAGGCTTTGGAACACTGATCACAAGTACATTTACATCCACAACCTTAATGGGAGCACTGGTCTGCACAACCATTTTTGCTGCTCTTTTGGCTGATTTATTTCTGCTTCCTTCCCTTTTCTATTGGTTAAATCCTGTTCAAAAAATCAGTGATTCTTCTCAATGATTGAGACAATTTGGGCGTGAACTTCAACTTCAGACTGCATGGCATCAATTGAATGAATCCGTTCTTCATTGTTGGCCAACTCATCATAACCTTTGCTGACATCAACGAAGAACTGATATCCTGCATTTTCCATCCGGTCTTTTCTGTTTCCACTTGTTCTTCTCTCAGCTTCTTTCGGATCGATTTTCAAATAAAAGGTAAGATCAGGTTTTGTATGATGCGTAGCGAGTTGGTTTAGGACGTGGATACTTTTAAGTTCAGCCGATTTCCTTCCATATCCCTGATAAGCCGTAGTTGAATCATAGAATCGGTCAAGAATCACAATCTCGTTTTTTTGAAGAAGGGGTAATACTTTTTCCTGTATAAGTTGAGATCTGGCGGCAGAAAACAGAAGAAGTTCCGTAATGGGATGCATTTCATCCGTTTCGTGCAATAAAAGAGAACGAATTCTTTCCGAAATTTCCGTTCCGCCCGGTTCACGAAAAACCGAGTATTTTATTCCTTTTTGATCGAAATATTCTTTCAGAAGTTTTATTTGGGTTGATTTTCCACAACCGTCAATCCCTTCAAATGATATGAGCACGTCGAGTTAATTAAAAAGATTTAAAATCATCCATTTCATAGATCGGCTCTTTTGGCATTACAAAAGCCAATGCAATATAAACCAAAATAAATGATCCCCAACCCAAAATAATTGCAGCTACAAAAAGAAGGCGAATAATGGTCGCACTAATGCCCAGATGTTTGGCAAGTCCGCCGCAAACCCCGGCAATTTTCTTATCCGTTCTTGATTTCATCAAGCGGTTTGAAGTGCTGACTTTAAAACGTTCGAATTTGGAAGCACTTGAGGTCTTAGTCTTCGTTTTTTGTCGGTAAGTCTTTGTTTCTTCTTCGCTATATAAGAATTTATCCAGTTTATCGTAGGTTTCCCTCACTTTCTCTTTTTCTTCTTTTGCTTCAATTTTTTCGCTCTTATTCCTCGAAAACATCCCTATCAGAAGCAATCCCAGAATGGCCCCGCCAATATAGGGCGTGACAGACATAAGCGTACTGAGAAATGGTAAAGTCGCAATTCCCAACAGCTGCGTGCTGACTACATTGCCAACAAATGCAGCGGAAATCAACACGAGAACCAAACCCGTAATTGTGGAAAAATTCCAAATACTCTCTTTGGGTTTCTTTTCTTTTTCCTCCAGAAATTCGTTCAGGGTTGTGTGCAAATCCTGATCCGAAATATTTAACGTTCTTTCCATTTGGCTAACCATCGCAACTGATATTTGATTAATTGTTTTTAAACTCTACGGATGTTTGCTCTGTCTGTTTCGAACCTTTATTCAATTCGTTGAGATTCCGTTATCAAAATGTCTAAAGGAATATCAAAGGATTCAACCGGTAATTTGTTGTTATAAAGTTGACAATCAAATAACAATCCTATTTTTACAGCTTCCGATATTTCAAGGAATCTGTCATAAAAACCTTTTCCATAACCCAACCTGTTTTTAGAACGATCCCCCGCCACCATAGGTACAATAATCAAATCGAGCGTATCAATCGGAACTTGTTTCTTCGTAGGAGGTTCCGGGACACCCCAATTATTTATGGTTAGATCATCCAAAGAATTAAGTTCAATGTGTTCCAGGGTTCCGTCGCCTACAATTTTTGGGACCACAACTCTTTTCTGTTCCTTAAAACAAGCTTCGATAAATGGAAAGGTACGGACTTCGTTTTTTTCTTTAATTGAAATGTAGGTATGAACGGTTTGAGCTTTTTTGAATTCATCGGATTCCAACACACGATTTATAATGCTCTCACTTTTGGTTTCCACTTCCACCTCTGAAAGCTTCATCCTCTCAACCAAAAAGAATCTGCGAAGCTTTTTCTTTGAGATGGAAGGAGCAGACATTATAAGCGGATGATTTTATGCGAATCCGGACGCTCGTTTTTAAAAATCTCCAAAAGTTCGTCCCATATATCGAGTCCATATTTATTCAAAAAATAAATTGAAGCGATCTCTCTTTCCTGCAAATTTGCATTGGGAAATAAGTTGGCTTTAATTTTCCGAATTCTGTTCAGTTGAGTTTTTTCCTGATCTTTTACGGATCGATATACTTTGCCTTTTAATTTATCCAATTCGGTGAAGAAAGCAGCGATTGCTTTTTCTGAGCTACCTTCCAGTGTCGGATCCACCTCTTTGATCTCTCCTACCCTTTCTTCACTCACATTTTCAATACTTTTTTTCCATTCATCAAAAATAGATTCAATATCGGGGGAATCGGATTTCTCAATGAATTTAGATTCCAAATCCTCAATCCGGTCATTATAATCGGCAAATTCAAAAGGTAGCTTTTCAAATATTCTGTCAATTCCGGATTCCACAAGTGTGGCGCTAAAACGCGGCATGATAACCGGCATTTTTTGATTGAAGCCAGAATAAAACTCTTTTGTTTGGGCGTAATAAGAAATTTCTCCGGGCCCTGCGATGTAGGCAAAATCAGGCAGAAGCTCATTTTGAAGAACGGGACGCAAAAATACGTTTGGAGAAAAGCGCTCTGGCTGTTCTGAAATCTCTTCAATTAGTTCCGCGGATGTCCAGGATTTATCCCCATCGTCTACCGTCCAGGTATTATTTTCATAAGAAAGTTTTATTCGTTTCTTGTCATCATCAATCCAGAAAAGATTGGATGGCTGAAGATGGACCTGCCCGTGATATCCGTTTGAAACTAATTTATCTGTTTGATTTTTCAGAGCCTGGAATTGCTCTTCAACCTTCTCAACAGATTGAATCATTGTTGATACGAGATGTTCTTTTATTTCAGTATGAGCTGTACCCGCAAGTACAACTCCATACTCCTCAAAGAGTGAGAGAATGAGTTTTCCAAATGCCATTCCAATTGTTTCTCCCTCTGAATAACATTTATCCAGAATACGCCAAAGCGGGTCCGTGAAATCAGTATCATACTGGCTCTCGATAACTTGCTTTTTAAACGTTGCAAAGTTCGTATCCAACTCGATTTCTGAAACTCTTTGGCCAACTTCAGAACCTTTGTCAAGTTGCACGGATTTATAATCATCCTTCCAGGGGAACCCAAGACCGGCAATTTCATCATAATCATGATCTTCATCAGCCAACCAAAAAACCGGAACAGCCGGAATATTGTATTGCTCTTGCCACTTTTGGGCAAAATGAATAGCGGTTAAAATCTTATAGACTGTAAAAAGAGGTCCGCCAAGCATTGTGAGCTGTTGGCCGGTAACTACGGCGATGGCATTTTCTTCTGCCAATTTCTCGATCGAGGTGATCGTTTTTTTACCGGCTCCAAATTGCTTGTTGAATTTTTTCAGAAGTTCAACAGTCTTATTCCTGTCACCCTGAAAATTGAAAGCCTGTAGAGCCGACTCAATTTCTTCATCCGAGTTTGGATTTACCTCGTAGAATGAGTTGAGCTTTTGAAAATTAGAAATGTAATCCTGAAATAATTTATTAAATGGCAGATCGAGAAATGAGATTTGAGACAGGTTCACTTTATCCTTTTAACTTTTTTATCTGATCGCGGATTTTCGCCGCTTTTTCGTAGTTCTCGGTATCAACAGCGGTTTTGAGTTCATGCTCAAGTTTTTCCATTTGGGTGAGCTCTTTTTCCGCTTCGTTTGTTTCAGGGGCAGAACCTTTTTCTCCTTCCGAAGATTCCTCAGTAACAATACCTGCCTCTTCTAAAACATTTTCACTTACAAATATTGGAGCGCCAAAACGGATGGCTAATGCAATTGCGTCACTTGGGCGTGCATCTAATTTTATTTTGTCATCTTCCCTGTTGTAATGAATCTGAGCAAAAAATGTGCCCTCACTCAAATCATTGATTACAACTTTTTGAATATCTGAATTAAAACTGAGTACGAGATTTTTTAGCAAATCGTGTGTCATTGGCCGCGGCGGTTTTATACTTTCCAACTCAAGTGCAATTGCCTGTGCTTCAAATGTTCCGATAATAATTGGAAGACGCCTGTTGCCTTCCGACTCCGAGAGTATCAAAGCATAAGCGCCACCGCTGCTTGGACTCGTTGAGAGCCCTAATATTTCCATTCTAATAATTTGCAATGTTATCTCCTTTTCTTTTTTGGAAACTTACCTAAAGCTCTAAATTTAACTATTTTTATGTCTCTTAAACAGTCAGCAAACTTAAAGAGTTTATACGAATTGACAAACGTTGTATTGTTTGAATCTAATTCCCAAAAGAGTGGAATGATATCATCTTTTTTAGTATTGATTCTATCAAACTCTGTAAAATCCAGAATAAATTTAGAGGTACACCATTGACCTTAAAAATACATGAAGAACGCAATCCACGAACCGGAAATCAAATGACGGTTGTGTCAAACATCAAGCATAATCCCCAGGTTATTGAGAAATTGGCGTCCAAATTGAAAAGTTCGTGTGGAGCCGGAGGCCATGTGGAGGGAAAATCAATTGCTATTCAGGGATCTCATACGGATAAAGTTAAAAAAATTCTTCAAAAAGAAGGATTTGATGTAAATGTGAAGTAACAAATACGAACCTAATTTCGTGTTGGTATTATCCTCATAATGAAATAAAAATATACAAACGGGTGTATAACTAACGTTTTATTAAAAAGCTCTGAATCAGTTATTCTCATTTATCATGGCTTTTCCGCATCGGGTACTTCCCCTTTTTTTTCTATTATTTTTTTCATTCATCATTTCTGATGTTGATGCCGGTGATTTGAATATCCCCATTCCTCATGAGCAGGATGATGATACGCTTAGGGTTGGTTTGGCTTTAAGTGGTGGCGGTGCTCTTGGTATTGCCCATATCGGTGTTATACAAGCCATTGAAGAAGCCGGGATTCGAATTGACTATATAACAGGCACCAGCATGGGGAGTCTAGTTGGAGGACTGTATGCCATAGGATATACAAGCGATCAATTGGCTGAAATGGCTACATCAAGTAACTTTATTGAACTTTTTTCGGAAAAACCGGACAGAAGATTTATTTCCAATTACGAGAAAATAACGGACGACCGAACAATAGCCACTTTTCCCATCAGTGAAAAAAGGATCGATTTGCCTGTTGGAATTATATCTGGCCAGAATGTTTACACATATTTGGCACGGCTAACTCAGAGTGTTCACGGCATCGAAAAATTTGATGACTTTCCGATCCCCTTCGCCACAATTGCTACAGATCTTGAAACGGGCTCTGCAAAAGTTTTCAGGTCCGGTTATTTGCCCGATGCACTTCGTGCAAGTATTTCAATACCTTCTTTTTTCAGTCCTCATACCATTGATGGAAAAGTTTACGTAGATGGCGGGCTTATTCGAAATATTCCCGTTCAGGATGTTATTGAAATGGGGGCAGATTATACCATAGCTGTGGATGTAAGTTCTCCATTAATGGCCAAGGATAGTTTAAACACCTTCGCGAAAGTATTGAATCAGAGTATTAATTTCAGAATTCATGATTATGCAGATGTTCAGAGGGAAATGGCCGATTATGTGGTAACTATTGACGAACTGAAACCCTATTCTGCTGCCGATTTCGACCTTGCAGAAAGGTTTCTCAAAATAGGCCAGGAAGCAGGTAAACGGCACTTGGATGATTTTAGAAAAATTGCGGCTCTACAAAAAGCCGCTCCCTATGAAAGAAAAGGTCTTGAGAATACCGGGTCGTTTCCGATTGATCAAATCATCGTTGAAGGCAACACATTTTATGATGACAATTTTGTGCTAAATCAACTGAATTTCATTCCGGGATCTACACTGGACCCGGAGACAATAGAAGAGAAAGTAACGCAATTATACAGCTCTCAATATATAGAAAACGTTACTTATCGCCTTCTTCCCAGTTCTGATAATTTTTACACACTTCAGATAAATGTGCAGGAAAACAATTCGGATGAGTTTAAAGTTGGACTGCGGTATGAAACGGGTTCACAAGCGTCTATTTTGCTGGAAGGAATTTTCCAGAATCTGCTGCACGATGGATCATTAACCCGGTTTGAAACACGATTAGGAGATCGTATCAACTTTCAGGCGGACCATGTTTACTACGGAGCTTTAGGTTCTAACCTGGCACTGCTTTCAAGCATTCAATACAATTCTGAACAGGTTAACTGGTATTCCGGAGATACCAGAGTTTCTCAGTTTAAAAATGAAATTGTGAGAGCGGAAATATCAGGAGGGAACTACTTCAGTGCACAAAACCTTGTTTCTCTTGGATTACGAAGGGATTTTAACACCATATCGAATCGAATTAATTTTTCAGATATTAAGGTTTCAGATAGAAACTATCATTCGGTATTTATTCGATATATAAGAGATACGTTAAATCGCAAAGCTTATCCAACGGCAGGCCATCATTTGATTCTCGAGGGACATTATAGTGACGAACTTTTTTTAAGTGAAATAAATTTCAGCTCCTCCACTCTGTACTACAATGCATATTATCAGCTTAATGATGATGTGTCACTCACAAATTCAGTTTGGATGGGATACACAACCGGGCGCAATCTCCCTTGGGAGTATTGGAAGTCTCCAAATCGGTACGATCCCATTTACGATTTTATACAGTTTGGTGGAGCCGAACCATATGAAATATCAACACGAAATGCCCAAATGGTTTCTCTGGGAATTCAGATTGAGCCCTTCTACCATCGGTTTATAGAGCTCGAATTATATGCAGGTCAGTTTGAAAAAAACTGGAGTTTCGATTTTCTCTCTGATGATACGGAATACGGACTCTCTCTTTCGGTAGGAGCTTTAACCATTTTAGGCCCTGCCAAACTGATTTTTTCAGGAAATACTTTAAATAACTTGCGTGCAGATTTACAAATTGGATATCAGTTTTGAGTAGTGAAGAGTATATCAACAATCAAATAAATCAGATAAAAAAACAATTAGCTAAAAATCCAAGTGATGCTTCTTTGCTTCATGATCTTGGAGTTGGTTATTATCTGATTGGAAAATATAGAAAAGCAGTGGAAAATTTGAGATCTGCTGTGGAGTCTGATGAAAAGAATGCGACTTATCTTTTCAACCTCGCCAACGCATATTCGCAGTTAGAAGAATATCCATTGGCAATTAAGTATTACCTGGATGCTCTGGAGATTGATCCTGAACATATACCATCGTTAACCAATCTTGCAGATTCTTATGAAGCATCCGGTGATATAGAGAAAGCTGGAGAGCTCTTTGAATATATTACACAGTTGGCACCCCAAAATGCGCTGGCATTTTTTAATCATGGAAATTTTCTTTTACGGCAAAATGAGCATATTAAAGCCGTAAAAAAATATGAAGATGCCATTGAAATCGAGGAAAGCTTTGCTGACGCCTATCTTAATATCGCCTGGATTTTAAATGAAGTTAAAGCATATGACAAAGCCCTCACCTATGCAAAAAAAGGTTTAGAGACAGACGCTAATCATGATGATTTAAAGAACATCCTTCTTAAGATCAGCAATAATCTCGGGTAATTTAATTTTGGGATGTTTCTCTAACCAGCTTCTGTTGCGTTGTAAAGTTTCTCTCTCAAGTTCCATTGCAAACGCTGCTGCCATTCGCTGGTCAAATCCACGTCGTGCTTTTATCTCAGGCAATTCTGTGAGTTTCTCAGAAATACTTTTTTGATAGTTGGATAACCTTTCAAAGGAGAGAATATCCTCGACCTTTAAAGATCCAAAGTTTTTGCAATTGCAAAGCAGTGAACTGTATTCCGACAATCGTTTTGTGTTAGTAGCCATAGCGGAGTATGAATTAGGTTGTGATTACAATAATCCATACTCCGCTTTTTTTAAAATGTTTCCGGCTGTACGTAATCTCCAATCAACTCTTGAAGTTGATTTCTGGCTCGGTTAATTCTGGATTTCACCGTACCCATGGCAGCTCCTGTAATTTCGGAGATCTCCTCATAGGTTAATTGTTGAATATCTCTCAGGATAATCACTTCCTTGAAATCATCATTAAGCTCTGTTAAAGCTTTTTCCAGTTCATTCATGGAATTTTTCAGATGAAGTTTATCATCCTGAAGAATATTCATATCTGTAATTTCCATTTCCCGGTCATCAGGATCTGATTCATCAGCATGTATAGAAACCAGGCTCATTCGTTGCTTTTTCTTGTACATGCTTTTAGCAAGGTTCAATGCAATTGTATAAATCCACGTAGAGAGCTTGGCAATCCGCTGGTAAGAATAGCGGCTTCGATAAACCCGCAGGAATGTTTCCTGCACAAGATCTTCACAATCTTCATGATTGTGTGTGTAACGATAAAGAAAATTATGGAGTCTATCTTTGTACCTGTGAACTATGATATCAAATGCTTGCATCACACCGTCCTGAAGTTGTTCCATTACATCTTCATCGTTCATATTGCGAAGCTGAGCTACTGTTGCACCGTCCATATAAAATACCTCCGAATTCTTAGTTGCTATTTATCGCAACACCGACTTCGGAAAGTTAGCCGATGATGCGTTTTATCAGCAGGAGAAATATTGATGGGGTGTCCAGAGTGCTGAATCCTTTTGCTGCGCTGTCTGCGTCCAGCAAGGCTTCAAAAATATTTGGCATTTCTGCGAGCCTGAAACTTGAGGCTTCCTGATATTGAATATTAAAGATGTAATTACTTCTAATATTCAATTGATCCTGAACCTGCTGTTTGTTCAAGCCTTTTTCTGTCAAACGACAAATTTGCCAGATATTACTAAACACACTGTAAAAGAACCCCACGGTTTTAATTATTTCACCCGTGCTGTTATTACTTTTAAGCAACATCTGTTCCGCAATTCGTAGGGCTTGATCTAAATCTCTCTTAATTACCGCATTTTTTAGCTCTATGACGTTAAAATCGCGATATGATTGTGTAATTTTTTTTACGTGCCCAACTTCAATAGGCTCAGAAGTGTCCACAAAAGTACACAGTTTATCTATTTCAGAGGACAATAATTTTAAATCCGAACCTACAAGTTGGCCTAAAACCTGTGCCGCGTCCGGATTAATCTGGCGTTTATGAGAATGGCGTGCCCAATCAATAATCCAGTCGGCCAGATTTCTCTCATCGATTTTTTCAAACTCATGGATGGAAAATTTTCCGTTGTCCTTATTCTTGTTAAGATACTTTCCGGGATCTCTTCTTTTATCCGGAAATTTAGTGTCAATTAAACAGAGAATCGTTGTAGGAATTGGATTTTCGAAATAACCGGTGAATTCCTTAATCCCCTCTCCTTCAAAATTGTCATTAAGCTTCAAAAAGTCCCTGACAATAACAATACGCTTTTCTGCCATCATCGGATAACTTTGGGCGATGTTCAAAACATTGGCCGTGGAAGATTCACCTCCATAAATCAGATCGAAATTGAAATCTTTCTGCTCTTGAGGGATCAATTTTTCAATCTCTTCCTGAAGCATATCAATCAGGAAAGATTCCTCCCCATAGAGATAGTAAACGGGCTTTATGGATTCTCTTTTTCTGAGAGTGTTATAAAGATTTCGAAATGTATCTAAGCTGCTATTTCTGGCCAATGAAAGACAGGTTTCAGGTTCAAAAAATAAGGTTCAAAGTCTAACCATTAGACCTTGAACCTGAGACTGTAAACTTATGAATTATGCTTTGAAATAATAAGACATTTAGAAATGGGATTGATATTACTCTGCGTCAGCCACTCCCATCGCATATTTAATGCCGCCGAGAATATGCTTTAAATAAGCTTCTTCAGAAAATGATTCGCTTGTATGTCCCAGACCGGTATAAAAAGCTCTCCCGCCATCATATTCATGATACCATGATATTGGATGATTGCCAGGATGCTCGCTCCCTTCATAACTGTTTGTATCCAATTCAAGAAGTGTTTTTGTGTCTTTATTAAAATACTTGTAATTGTACCATTCATCGGCGCGGTCCCATTCATTTGGAAGGTGCTCAGTAGCCGGATGATTTCCATCAACCAAAAGTACAGTTGCATCTCTAACATTAGGATTACCTGGATGGCTATTAAACCAACCGCCAACTAAATCTCCATACCATTGCCAGTTATATTCAGTATCGGCAGCAGCATGCATTCCAACAAAACCGCCTCCATTTTGGATGTAATTTTCAAAAGCATTCTGTTCCGGAGTATCCAAAACATCAAGGGTGGTATTCAGGAAAATGACGGCGTCATATTTAGCGAGATTTTCTTCAGAGAAGCTATAGGTATCTTCGGTCCATATTACGCTGAAGCCATTTTCCTGGCCCAATTTTTTAACAGCCATCGCTCCCGGTTCAATCGATGCATGTCTCCAACCTTCTGTTTTTGTAAATAGTAAAACGGAATTTTCCGGTTCTGCTTCATCATTCTGGGCAAATGACAATGACGAAAAAAGTATCGTAATAAGTGTTAGTAAAATTATAGATCGAGCCATGTTCCAATATTTTATTGTTAAGTGATAGTTGCTTTAAACTGTGAGTTTTTTCAAAGATGTGCCACTTTTTTTTGAAGCCACTCAATAGTATCCACTTGGTCTGGTTTCCACCATATTGGAGGCGACTGTGCCTGGGATAACGGCTCAATCCGAAATGTTCTTATTTCTTTCCCGATATGATCGGCAGTAGAATAAACGGATTGAAGTCCATTCCTATATTTCTCAACCAGTTCTTCTAAAGTATTCATATCTCCTTTCACCCAAAAAAGGAGGAATTTTTGATTCGGGATAGAAACATTTTGTTCAATTAAAAAATCATTCAGCCATGCCTGCGGAATTTCTAAAGCTCGATTATAAGCATATCGATGAAAAAGGGATTCATCCGGTTTTTTGTGTTGGGGATTCTTAAGCCAAAATGATTCCACATAATCGGTATAACCACATTTTTCATCATTCAAATGAAACGGAGCCACAACTATGGCAACCGATCTGCAACCTGTTCCGCCATATCGAAAGATAGCTTCTGTCAAATCTTCCATGGTTTGGGGATGATTATCTTCAATAAAAGCGATGGAAAAATGGGCTGTTCGCATTAATGTTGGCGTAAATTCATCCATAATTTTCAAAGATTTTAGAGATGATTTTACTTCAACCGACGATGATTCCGAGCCGGCAAATAATACCGCATCCATTTGATTCCCGGCGAATTCATTCAGATGCCGGCTCCATTGTTTTTTTTTGATCAGATCGAATTCAGCAAACTTGCTTAAAAGTGATGGCAGTAAATGAGGATCTTTCTTCGATATTTTTCCGTGATAATTGCCTCCAGCTAAAACTACAGCCAATAAATCCTGAAGTCCTACAAGAGGCAAATTTCCGGCATGCAGACATAAGATTTTTTTTTGATTGAGCGAGTTGAGTTGCAACCCCGATCGCTTCGCCCATATTTCCAGATTCTTTTGTTGAAGAGTTGATTTCAGAACGAGGATCTGATGTTTGATATCCTCAAAACTAAACAGATCTTCTTCCACGGTTTGATCAATTGCCTTTTTGAGATCAGCATTATCCGGCTGCAGCCATTCATCAATAGCTGTTGAAACTCTCGCAATATGTTTTTGCAAATCACTCATGATCGATCAAAAAATTACAACCGCGTAAATCTTCGGAATTCCATCGCCCTAAGACTTTAAAAAGGCCAGTCTCATTCATTACTCCTCTGTCATCAGTTAAAATAAACGAACAGGAATAGACATTTGCTAAATCAATAATTCCGATTTTTCCCTCTTCCCCAACGTCACAAATTCGAGATGGATTTTTGGGATCACGAATAGAAACCTGAACCCAATGCGGAGTTTGGAACCACTCCTCTCCTATTGCATACATTTGGCTGAGGAGCTCACACATTCCATATTCCGAATGAATGTTTTCAAGTGGTATTTCAAAACCATCTGAGAGAGCCCGACGAAGCTCTGGTTTTGTCATTTCCCGGCGATGGGTTTTCATCCCCCCTGTTTCCAGGATTTCTAAATCATCTATCGGATTGAATTTGGAAGAATCAAGAAAATCCATCAACCCAAAAGCCGCTCCAAACAGAAGGAATTTCTTTTTTCTGTCTGGAAATCGAAAATCCAGATTCTCTAAATCTTCTTTTGATACAAACTGACTATCACCGGAAGGATCACTTTCAATCAGATATTTCGCCATCCATATCAAAGATGAGTGAGGATTCTGGTCATATCCTGGTAAATGAAAAAGAACGATATAGTCCTCAAACGGAAAGTACGTTTGAAACTCTTTTAGAATTGCAGCCTCATAAATTTTCTGGCTCAGAACTCTGTGAACACTAAGGCTCATATCTGAAGTGCCACTGCTTTTGAAGGTAAGTTCTGGTTCTCTATTTAATTGAGTGATGATTTTCCCATCTTTAAAACCACGAATTGGTAAGAGTGGAATTTCGTACGAAGCTGGATGATCATTCGCACGTAACCCAAATGGTTCAACAAATCGTTTAAAAATCGGGCTGTTTTCAACCTGAAATTGAAAGACTGTCTTACATCTTTTCTCAAACGAAATGGATGAATCGAAAATCAGTTCGATTGCTTTCTCTGGATTTTTCATATCAGATGGCAATCCCAGTTAGAATAGCTGAAATACAGACATCGATGAATCAGTTTCTACGAAGGCCCTTGTGCCCAATATCTTTGCGATAGTATCGATTCTCAAACTGAATTCGTTCGACATTTTCGTAGGTTTTATCAATGGCCTGCTGAAGGGTGTGTCCACTTCCTACAACATTTAAAACCCGTCCGCCATTGGTCACCAGTTTTCCGTCTTTTAGAGTCGTACCGGCATGAAAAACAAAAGTATCTTCATCAACATTTTCTATCCCTGTGATTTCCTTTCCTTTTTCATATTCAACAGGATAGCCATCGCTGCTCAACACAACACAGCAATAATGCTTGTTGCTGATTTGAATAGATTTTTCATCCAGCCTTTGTTGAGTCGTAGCAAGAAACAGATCCAAAAGGTCGTTTTCCAAAGGAGGAAGAATTGCCTGGCATTCGGGATCACCAAAGCGGCAATTATATTCGACCACTTTAGGGCCGTCTTCGGTTATCATCAACCCAACATAAAGAATTCCTAAATAAGCAGATTCTTCGAGTTGCATTCCGGCAATGGTCGGATCGATAATTTTTTCTTTGACTACGGCAAGAACCTCATCCGTAACAACGGGCGCGGGACAGTAGGCACCCATCCCGCCTGTATTTAAACCTGTATCTCCTTCTCCAATACGTTTATGATCCTGCGCATTATGAATAATATGAGATGTGTGACCATCTGAAATTACAAAAACGGATGCTTCTTCTCCTTCCATGAATTCCTCAACGACCAATCGATCGGCTGCACCGGAAAGGGACTGGTCATTTTTGATTTTATTGAGTCTTTTTTGCACTTCCTCTTCACTGTCGCAAATAAAGACTCCTTTACCGCCGGCAAGTCCGTCAGCTTTCAATACGATCGGATAAGAATCTTTAAGCTGGATAAACTTCAGGGCATCGTCAAACTCATCAGCACTGAACACTGCGTAGTCGGCAGTGGGAATTTCATATTTCATCATGAAATCCTTGGCAAACTCCTTACTACCCTCAAGCATCGCCGCTGAGGTTCTGGGACCAAATACCGGGATATTTTTCTCTGTAAGATAGTCGGCAATTCCTGCTACCAAAGGAGCTTCCGGGCCAACAACGACAAGCTCAATTTTATTTTCTAGAACGAATGTTTCAACTTCCTCGAAGTTTAACGGATCGATTTTTACGTTGGTCCCGAATTGAGCCGTCCCCGGATTACCCGGAGCTGTGTACAGTTTCCCGAGTTTATCCGATTGACTCAATTTCCAGGCGATGGAGTGCTCTCTCCCTCCACCGCCAATTAATAAAACATTATAAGTATCCATTCAATCTATATTGATTCAGCAATATCAATAATTCCGCTGAAACTGTCTGCTTTCAGGCTGGCTCCGCCAATTAGTCCGCCATCCACGTCTTTTTGGGAAAGTAACTCATCAGCATTGCCCGGTTTCATACTGCCTCCGTATAAAATACGAATTTTTTCAGCTTCATCGTCTCCCCATACTTCAGAGAGTAATCCGCGGATGAACGCGTGCATTTCCTGTGCTTGCTCGGGGGTGGCAGTTTCGCCGGTACCAATTGCCCAGACGGGTTCGTAAGCAATTACAAAGTTATCAGCATTGCTCTTATCCACTTGTTTGATGACAGCTTCAACCTGGTTTTTTACAACTTTTTCATGGTTTCCGCTTTTTCTTTCTTCAAGTTTTTCACCTACACAGACGATGACTTTCAGTCCGTCTTTTAAAACTTTCAAAGCTTTTTCTGCTACCAATGAATCATCTTCATGGTAATATTCTCTTCTTTCGGAGTGGCCTACAATAACGTATTCACATCCGGCGTCCTTCAACATGGATGTGCTGATTTCTCCGGTATAAGCACCGTTATCCTCTGTGGATACATTTTGTGCGCCAACTTTAAAATTGGAACCGCTAAATGCTTCAGCTACTGCCGGTATCGATATAAACGGTGGACAAATCAACAAATCTTGTGAATCATCTTTACCCTCTCTTGCAGCAACCATGCTTTCAGCCAATTCTTTAGCTTCGGTTGGGCCTGCATTCATTTTCCAGTTTCCGGCTATTAATAAAGTTCTCATATGTTACTTATTCTTCTGTTTGAGTTGTTATTTGTTGTAGTCCGCGAACGATGTCATCATATTCTTCAGCTACATATCTCCTGATAATGGTACCGTCGCTGTTGACTAAAAATCTTGTCGGGACCCGGTTTAAATTTAAACGTTCAATTAATTGGTCCGCATTAAATGAGTTGGGTTGAACTACTTTCCACAAACGTTGGCGTTCTTCAAAGAAAGCATTCATGGTTACATCTGTTGTAGCTAAGGGAACGGTTACTATATCTAACCCAAAGTTTTTATAAATCTGGTGAATGGCAACCGTTCTGTTAAACTGCTGTTGATATAGTGGATTTTCAAATCTTGTAATCTCAATTAAAAAAGGATTTCCCTGCAATTCCTGAATACGGAGGGAATCTCCATTCACAAGTTGAAAGTTCAGGTTGGGAAAAGGAGAACCCGGGGCAAGAAATTCCAGGTCGTAACTTATATCCTCGGCCCATTGCATCACCATTTCGTGCTCGGCATACGTTTCTTTAAACTGATCAAGAACCTGGTTTGCCTGCACTGTTTGTGAACTGTCATACAGAAGTTCAATTCGTTCCATTTCAAGATCAATTAGATCATCCTCCTGATCTGTACGGCTTTTTAGATCTTCAATAAATGCAAGCGCACGTTCTAAACCACTTGTTTCGGCATAATATTCAAGAAGTGTCTCCCTAGTTACAGGCATCAGGGTATGATAGTTCTGCAATAATTCTTCCGACCGATTAACCATCAGGGAATCGTTAAGTCCGCTTAGCATAGAAATCGATGTTTCACCGGCCAGCTTGGCGCCATAGGTATCTGGATATTTCTCATAAATATCCCAATAAATATCGCTCCATTTATTGACCTCAAGTGCCGCACTATCCGGGGACATAATTCCGGCATTAATAAATCTAGCCACCCGCGAAAAGTTTCTTTCTATTCGCTGAAATACCTCAATAACTTCATTCTCGCGGGATGAGACATCAACCGTCTCATTAATGTTGGGCAATTGTCCAGTGATTCGTATCGTATCATTTTCAGCGAAAACAACATTTACGATCCCAAACGTATTGTTATTTCTGGTGATTAGCAGCGGATAAATATTCCTCTCTGAAAATGACGCTATTCCGGAGAAGCTGCCGGTCGAATCAGTTATGGCATGAAAAAGAGTATCGCTTTCATTGACAGATGAACGAATGGTTGAAATGAGTTCAATCCCGCTGTAATCTCTCGTTTCATCGAGTGCCGGATCTACAGTAATCTGTCCTTCGATAATCGCTGAATGTTCGTCCGTTTCATCATCCCCCGAGCATGAAACAACTGTTAGCAACAGCAAAAAAAGAAATAAACTTTGAGCTTTCATGTACCTTAAAGGTGCGAGTATCCTCAAATTAATTCAATTCTAATTTCTTGGAAATTAGTTCGCGTACCAGTTTTGGATTTGCTTTGCCCTTCGATTCTTTCATCACTTGTCCGATGAAAAATCCGATCAAAGCTTTCTTACCTTCCCTGTAACGCTGAACTTCTTCAGGATTTGATTCGATTACATCTTCAATAATCGGCTCCAAAAAACCGGTATCTGATACCTGAATAAGATTTAATTTTTTAGCCAAATCCAATGGCGAATCGGCACTTTCCAGCATTTCGTTGAAAATAGTTTGCATAGCTGACGAATTGATCTTGTCATCCTTTTTAAGCTGAATCAATTCGGTAAGCTGTTCCGGCGATATTGAAAACTCCTGAATGGAAATGCTTTTCTCATTCAAAACTCTGAGAACTTCCGTAAGAATCACATTGGCAATGGCTTTCGGATCATCAAGAATATCTAAGGCTTCTTCAAAATAATCCGCCAAATATCGTGATTCTGTAAGAATTTCCGCATCATCGGCATTCAGTCCTAATTCCTTTATAAACCGTTCAAAACGAACATCCGGCAATTCCGGCAATTCAGTTTTCACCTCATCCAGAAGATCGGAAGTAACAATAATTGGCGGAAGATCGGGCTCAGGGAAATACCTGTAATCGTGGGCTTCCTCTTTCGATCGCATCTGGCGGGTTTCCAATTTATTCGGATCCCACAAAAGCGTTTGCTGAATCACTTCTCCGCCGGATTCAACCAAATCAATCTGGCGTTCAATTTCATAAATCAATGCCCGTTCCACATTTCTGAACGAGTTCATATTCTTCAATTCCGTTCGCGTACCAAACTCTTTCTGCCCTCGCGGACGAATGGAAACGTTCGCATCACAGCGCAAACTTCCCTCTTCCATATTTCCGTCACACACTTCCAGGTATTGAACAATCTGCTTGATTTTCTTGAGATATTCGTAGGCTTCCCGCGGTGTTCGCATATCCGGTTCGGATACAATTTCAATCAAAGGTGTACCGGCTCGGTTCAGGTCAATTAATGTGTGATATGGATCCTGATCGTGAATCGATTTTCCGGCATCTTCCTCCATGTGAATCCGGGTAATGCCAATGGTCTTATCATAATCTTCAAGCTCGATTTGAATGTGGCCGTCATAACAGATAGGCGTTTCATACTGGGAAATTTGATAACCCTTCGGCAAATCGGGATAGAAATAATTTTTCCTGGCAAAGATCGATTTCTCAGCAACTTTGCAATTAGTGGCAAGCCCCATTCTGATCGTATAACGAACAAGATTTTCGTTCAAAACAGGAAGAGTTCCCGGATGCCCGAGGCACAACGGTGTTACTTGTGTATTGGGAGCGCCACCATATTCCGATGAAACAGGCGCAAAAGCTTTACTGTCTGTTAAAAGTTGAGCATGAACTTCGAGGCCTATAACCGCCTCGTATTTTTCATTGTCAATTGTAGGCATTACTGATCTTCACGTTACAAATTCATAAATCCCTAAGATAACAAAGTAAATATAGAATGTAATAAGGAATGTGTCAGATTCTAAGAATTATATGAAGCAGCTTTTTTGGATTATTTGATCAGAGTCATTTTTTGAGTTCGTGTCTGACCCGTACTCAATTCCAGCCTGAAGAGATAAATTCCACTTGTCAGCCCGGCAGCATTAAATGTCAGTGTGTGTTCTCCTGCATTAAATGGCTGATCATTTGAAAGAACGGCGATCTCCCTTCCCATGATATCATAAACAGCAGCACTTACTTCGGCCAGTTCATTCAGTTCAAATGGTATGGTCGTAGATGGATTAAACGGATTCGGATAATTTGGCCCAACCAGGAACTCTTCGGGAAGTTCCTCATAACGATCTTCAAAGTTTTTGGTGAAATCGAAGCGTGTCCAAACCGGGGCATGGTCAGAAGTTGTTGATTCAAAATTCTCAATATAATCAGTTGAAGCAACCATCTGTTCACCGTGCATATGAATATTCTTCAACACGTTGGTCACTATAATATGATCGATGAAGCTGTTATACTCTTCCGGAAGATATGTCTCAAATCCCTGTTCCTCCAGCGGCAGAGTCACCTTCAGATAATCATTATCTTCAACAAAAACTGAATAGGGAGATTCTCTTTCATCGAAGGTAGAAGTTGTAAGCATATCATTAAAATCTCCAAGCACAATTACACTCGCATTGTAGCGCGACCGATCCAGATATTCTTTCAGAGAATTGGCTGCATTCCTCCGTTGATTGTATGCATTCTGATCAGAGAAAGCTTTTGCATGAAGATTATAACTAAACACACGCAATGTTTGATTGGCGAGAGTTACATCAAATTCGAAAAAAAGCGGAAACCTTCCGCCAGCCCAGTTGTCTTCATTTTGTTGAGCTTTCAGTAACCCGGAATCGAGAGAATCAATGACGGAAGTTTTAAAAAGATAGGCTGTCTTTTGGGATTGAGCGTAAGAGGCGTAAAAACCATTGTAATTCTCCAGGCTGTCATCCAGTGCAAAAAAGAGTAGTTTATCAACAATTTCCTGGAATGCATAAAGATCGGCATCCATGGTTTTAACCACTTCAATCACATTGTTCATCTGCAGTTCAATATCCTCTGGACCATTGGTTTCACTGCCAAACCATTCAATGTTCCAGGTGACTACATCAAATGTACTGTCTTTCGGAATATCGCGAATGGACGCATCAACTATTTGGGCAGCAACAGATTCAACACAGAAAAGAGAAATGCAGATCAACAAAACATTTTTCAGAAGAATAGCCTGTGAACAGGAACGCTTTTGAGTCATAGTCTGAGATCAGTTGCAAAATACCATTTCTAACGGCATTCAAAGTACGGCAACCATCCTAAAAAGCATAAAAACAGTTTATAAAATTCTTCTCTTTTTGTTTTGATGCCAGCAGGATATATTCCATCCATCAAACCTGTTATAGAATTTGAAGGCTTTTTTATATGATTAATGAACCGTCTTTTCTCCCCAATCATGCAGGATGGATTGAAGTTGTTTGCGGTGGGATGTTTAGCGGAAAAACAGAAGAACTTATTCGTAGGGCAAGACGAGCTCACATTGCCGGGCAAAGCGTAATTATCGTTAAACCGGCTCTTGATAACCGCTATAGTGAATCGGAAGTTGTATCTCATAACGAAACCACCCTGCCGGGATTAACGGTTGATACGGCCGACCAGATTATTCTTTTAACTTCTTCTGCAAAAGTAGTTTGTATTGACGAAGCGCAGTTTTTCGATAACAGAATTGTAGAAGTTGCCAACACATTGGCAAATGACGGCAAACGGGTTATTATCGCAGGACTTGATATGGATTATGAAGGGAAACCGTTTGAGCCAATGCCTCAATTATTGGCGATTGCAGAATATGTTACGAAACTTCATGCCATTTGCGCAGAAAGCGGAATGATGGCAAATTTCTCTCAGCGAGTGGTGGAAAATGAAGACCAGGTTCTTGTGGGTGAAAAAGATGCTTATGAACCAAGAGCGCGGCACTGTTTTCGTCCGCCGGCCGATCAAAAACGCGGAAAGATCATCCCTCCTTTGACTCAAACTCAATTAGATTCAACCAACAAAGAAAACGACTAATGGATATTCTAAGAGGCGCTATTGGAATGGCCGCGATTATTGGTATCGCCGTTGCATTTAGTAACAATCGAAAAGCCATCAACTGGAAACTCGTGGGTACAGGTTTAGGTATTCAGTTTGTATTGGCGGTATTTATTTTAAAAGGATCTGTAATGGCTGAATTTTGGTCACCTTTGGGCTGGCCAAAAGCATTTTTCAGTTGGGTTTCCAGTTTCTTTGTGATTGTACTGGATTTCACCACTGCCGGAGCTGAATTTATTTTCGGAGATCTTGCGAAAAGTCCGGGAATGGAAGGAAGCCTTGGGAACTTTTTTGCATTCCAGGTCCTCCCTACTATCGTTTTCTTCGCCTCTCTGACCGCCATCCTTTATCATTATGGAATTCTGCAAAAAGTAGTAAGCTGGATGTCATCCGGCATGCAGAAACTGATGGGAACATCCGGAGCGGAATCTCTTTCGGTTGTAGCCAATATCTTTGTAGGCCAAACAGAATCCCCTCTTGTTATCAAACCGTACATCGAGAAGATGACAAAATCCGAGCTTCTCACAATTATGACAGGCGGCATGGCAACAATCGCAGGAGGAGTTATGGCTGCTTACGTACAGATGCTTGGAAATTCCTATAGCGCAGCACAAGGTGTTTCACTTGATGTTGGCCGATTAATGTTTGCCGAACAGCTTTTGGGAGCCAGTCTCATGGCCGCCCCCGCCGCTCTTGTCATTGCAAAAATACTTTTCCCGGAAACAAAAGAACCGGCAACAAAAGGAAATGTTAAACTGAGTATTGAAAAAACGGATGCCAACGGAATTGACGCGGCTGCAACGGGCGCAGGAACAGGGTTAAAACTGGCAGCAAATGTAGGCGCTATGTTATTGGCATTCATCGCATTACTGGCTATGTTCAATTATTTTTTAAGTGAACTAGGAAGCCTCGTCGGCCTTAATCAGATGCTTGGTTTTGAGTTAACAATTGAAACCCTTCTTGGATGGGTTATCGCTCCTATCGCATTTCTGGTTGGTGTTCCCTGGTCAGATGCGATCAATATGGGATCTTTGCTGGGGACAAAAGTTGTATTGAATGAATTTGTAGCCTATTTACAGCTTGCCGATATGGTTGAACAAAATATTCTGTCTCCAAAAACAGTTACGATGGCCACGTTTGCTCTTTGCGGGTTTGCCAACTTTTCATCCATTGCCATTCAAATTGGGGGAATTGGCGGCTTGGCTCCCAGCCGTAAATCAGAATTGGCTACTTTCGGCCTGCTCGCTGTGCTGGCAGGAACTCTTGCCAACCTCATGACCGCTACTATTGCCGGCATGCTTTTTTAACGATCACTTCTATAAGTACTATTCCGAACATGAGAACTTATCTCCTTTTTATAACAGGGCTTCTTCTTTTGATTGTATCTTCTTGCAAGAGCTCTGAGGAGCTTTCAAATCAAGATATCAATGAATCGGTTATCGCAACATTTGCTGATCAGACCGTTACAATGGATGAATTGAAAACCAATTTCTACAGAAACAGAAATCCGGAAATGGCCGACAGCTCTGAACTCCGTGAGTTTTTCCCAACTTATATTGACTTCAGATTAAAGCTCTATGAAGGATATCAACAGGGTTATGATCAGGATTCAACAGTACAGGCTGAATTTAATGATTATGCCTCCGATATCGCCATTCGCTATTGGATTGAGAATGACATTAAAAAAGAACGGGTTGAAACGTTTAAGAATAGGTTTAAGAATGAGATAAAAGCATTTCACATCCTCAAAGAGTTGCCACAGGATGCTCTGCCGCAAGATACCGCGGATGTGTATAATTCTCTCATCGCTGTACGGGATTCATTACTAAACGGCGCTTCGCCTGAAGAAATGAATGAGTTGCACTCTTCCAAACAAAATGGTAATTCTGTGGGAGGCCAACTTTCCTGGTTTACGGCTGGAAGTACTATCCAACCGTTTGAAGACACCGCTTACAGCCTGGAACCCGGAGAAATATCGATGCCTGTCCGTTCGCAGTTTGGATACCATGTAATCATGTTACAGGATATTCGTCCAAGAACTCCCCAAAGATTGGTGAAACATATTTTTGTAAGAAAAACAGATGAAACCGACGGCTCACTAAAGATTCAGCAGGCTTTTCAGGCTCTGGAATCAGACTCATCCTGGAACGATGTTCTTCAGGTTTATACCGAAGATCCTTCCACGAAAAACCGGGACGGACTTTTAGGTTGGGTCGGTTACGGCACACGATTTCCAGCCCAACTCATCGAAGCGGCAATGAGCACAAATCCCGACAGTGCTTATTCCGAGCCCTTTGAAGCCAGTTATGGATATCACATCATGAAAATAGACTCCGTACAAACCTTTGAAAATGAGGAACAGAAAGAGGAATTTGTTTTGGAACGGCTGGAGCAACTTGGCAGACTGGACCCTGATCGTGATGATGTTTATGAACGTATCGCAAATGAAAGTGACCTTAGAATTAACCGATCCGGATTTACCAATTTATCAGGACAAACAACGTCTTCGGATGAAGAACTGATTCATTTCAACGGTAAAAGTTATACGAATAATCACTTTCAAGAGTGGTTAAACCAAGAAGCTTCTGTGGATGAGGTTATGGAATCAGGTGATCTCGTGACTTCTTATCGAAATTCGATCATCGAAAAAAATCTCGTTGATGTTACGCGCCAATATTTCCCGGACTTTGCACAAGAAGTGGACCATTTCCTGAACGGGCTGATTGTTTTTGAAGTAAATGAAAATCATATCTGGAATCCCGAGTCTGCAAATCGCAGTGAACTAAGGGCATATTACGAATCCAACAAAAGTAATTACAAGAAAGAGAAAACATTTGTTTACACAGAAATTTATGCGCCGAGTGACAGTCTTATAAATAGTGTACATCAAAAGTTAAACGAAGGATTGGATATCCCTTCCATTTCAGAGAATATGGAAAATGTGGTTGTAAATCAGGATTCTACCAGTCATCCCCAAAATCCTGCTTACGCAACGCTCGAAAAATTAGACATTGGAGAATTTTCTGAACCGTTAACCGTTGATGACAGGGAATTCATATATGTATTGAATGAAACAAATCCGGAAAGAATGCTATCTTTTGATGAAGCGTTTGATAGAGTTTTTTCTGATTACCAATCAATCCATGAAGAAAATTTTCTTAACCAACTTAAAGAGCGGTATAACCTGGTAACATATCCTGACAACCTCCAATAACGGATGAAGAACACGTCTCTTCTTTTCATTTCTTTACTGATCTCAATGATTGCTGCCGGCTGTACGAGCAGAACACAATCTACCAGCAATTCTGTTATTGCATCCGTAGATGGAACGCATTTGTATCTTGAGGACGCAATGAACGAGATTCCCGAATTTGTATTTGAAGAGGATTCTGCTGGTGCGATTCAAACCTATGCCGAGCAGTGGATTCGAAAACAGGTTTCTCTTCAACATGCCGAACGTGTGGGGGTGAGCCAAACAGAGCAGTTTCGGGAGAAAATGGATCGTTTCTACGACCAGGTGCTGGAAGCTCAGTTAAAAGAATATATTTTGCAGGAAAATGAAGAAGAACTCGCCGTTACACTCGAAGAAGCACAAAATTATTACCAGGCCAACAAGGATCGCTTCATGCTCGATGAAACCTATATGCAATTTCGCCATCTTACAACCCGAACAAGAACGGAGGCCGACAACGCAAATCGCGAGATAGCGAATGGAGTACCGTGGGAAGATGTGGTAAGAGAATATAGCGTAGATCCGGATCTGCAATTGAGGCAATCATCCATGTACTGGCCCGAATCTCTTGCTGCGGCTGATATTCCTGCTTTGAATGAATATTTAAGTATCATGGGAATTACGGAGCGGTCTCCCATTCACTTTTATGAAGGACAATATCATTTTGTTCAGTTGATGGATATTAAGTCTGAAGGAGAATACCCGGAACTGGAGTGGCTGATTCCTCAAATCCAGGAATGGCTGACTCTGGAAAAATCCAGAAGAATAACAAATGCTTACATTCGAAATCTTTATCTTCAGGCGGAAGCGAATAATGAAATTGAATTGGCTGACGTTAGCGATATCAAAGCTATTCTATCTGAAAAATTCAAAAATCAATAATTACACAAACATTTTAATGAACATTTACTCGAAGGCATTAACATCTCTATTATTGCTTATCATATTCACAACGCCGCTGTTCGCTCAAAATTCCCAGGTGTCAGACAGAATTGTTGCGATTGTCAACGACCGTATTATTCTAAAATCTGACGTTGATAGCGAAGTGCAAAACTTTTTACGTCAGGCCCGGGTCGAAGGCCAGGATGTTGAGTTCAATAAAGAACTTTGGTACAGTGCACTCCAAAGCATGGTAGATAACTATGTTTTGCTTCAAAAAGCTCAGATTGATTCTGTTGTTGTTGGTGATGACGAAGTGAACCGAATGATGGACCAGCGAATTGAACAACTTACCAGGCAAGCGGGAAGTGAACAGGCGCTTGAAGATGCTTTCGGGCAAAGTATTATTGAAATTCGGGCTGAATTCAGAGAGCAGTTCCGGGATCAGTTAACTGCTCAGAGAGTTCAGCAGCAAAAAATGCAGCAGATTAATATTACACGGCCCGAAGTACTAAATTTCTTTGAACAAATACCCGATGGACAGGTTCCAATTATTCCGGAACAGGTTGCTATCTCGCAGATTGTTGCAATCCCTCCTCCTCTTGAAGACGCCAAACAAGCAGCTTACCAGCGTGCACAGGCGCTACGGGATTCTGTTACAACCGGTGGGAAAAATTTTGAGGAAATGGCTCGCAAATATAGTGACGGCCCAACGGGTCCCAGAGGCGGACTCCTTCCATTAATGCCGCTGGATGATCTTGTCGCTAATTATTCTGCGGCTGCATCTGCCCTTGAACCCGGAGGTATTTCCGAAGTTGTTGAAACTCAATTCGGCTTTCACGTCATTCGGTTAAATCGGCGGGTGGGCGACAATATTGAGACCAACCATATTCTTATTGAAGTTGATGAAGCCAGTGTAGATGAAGAATCAGCTATTGAAAAACTGACCGCATTACGCGATAGTGTTTTAAATCATGATAAATCATTCGCAGACTTGGCAAGACAATATTCCGAGGATGAAGAAACTGCATCTGTAGGCGGTAAAATTTATAATCCGCAAAATGCCAATCGGCTTATTTCGCTCGATCAGCTTGAGCCGGCTCTTTACAGAATTGTATTATTGTTGGATGAGGAAGGAGATATTTCTGAACCCAGGCCATACAATCCGAATAATCCAAATGTGAACAGGGCTTTTCGTATTGTCCGTTTGGATAGCCATATCCCACAACACCGCGCAAACCTTGAAACTGATTACGATCGTCTCCGGCAAGTGGCCCTGCAGCAAAAACAAAACAGAATTATGCGTCAATGGATCGACGATTTGAGAACAGAAGTTTATGTTGAATTCAAGATCCCAATGCCTGAAGATATTTCAACAGAAGCACAAATTTAGATTTATTTATGTATCAATCGATTCCTGAAGCGCCTGAAGAAGCAGCATCTTTTTTTAGTGACTCTTTTGCAAAAATAAAGAATGAGATTGCCAAAACGGTTGTCGGCCAGAAAGATGTTGTCGATCAACTTTTAATCTCTCTTTTCTCTCGCGGACATTGTGTTCTTGTCGGAGTACCGGGCCTTGCAAAAACTTTACTCATTCAGACACTTGCTGAAACGTTGAACCTCTCCTTCAGCCGAATTCAGTTTACTCCGGATTTAATGCCGGGCGATATTACAGGAACTGAAGTGATTGAGGATGATAAGGAAACAGGCAAAAAGGCGTTCAAGTTTATCAAAGGACCAATTTTTGCAAATATTGTATTGGCGGATGAGATCAACCGAACACCTCCGAAAACACAGGCTGCCTTGCTGGAAGGAATGCAGGAATATAACGTAACAGCTTCCGGGCAGACGTTTAACCTGGACCGGCCTTTCTTTGTTCTGGCTACACAAAATCCAATTGAACAGGAAGGAACCTATCCCCTGCCCGAAGCCCAGCTCGACCGTTTCATGTTTAACATCTGGCTGGATTATCCGCTTTTTGATGAAGAAAAACAGATTGTAAATCAAACTACTTCCCCGAGGGACGTAAAAATCAATTCGGTTTTGGAGAAAGACCAGATACTGGACATCCAGAAAATGGTTCGGGAAGTACCTCTTCCCGATCATGTTTTGGATAAAACAGTAAAACTCGTTACTCAGTCCAGGCCAAATACGGAACATGCTCCCGATTTTGTTAACAAATACCTCAGTTGGGGAGCCGGCCCGCGGGCTTCGCAATACCTGGTTTTGGGTGCCAAGACGAGAGCGTTGTCCCAAGGACGATACAATGTGGAAATGGAAGATATTGAAGCACTTGCCGTACCTGTTTTGCGACACAGAATAGTAACCAATTATGCTGCTGAAGCCGAAGGATTATCAACCGTTGATATCATCCACAAGTTGGCAAAAAACATTTAAAACTGGACTCATGAACTGCGCGTTTATACAGGGTTTTAGTCCGGTTTTTCCGATTTTGGCCATTGTACTGCTCGCGCTTGTCTCTTTCTTTTTAGCCTGGTGGAGTTACCAGCACCTTTCCTCCGTTCCTCAGCTAAAACGCTATACACTTATTACGCTGAGGGCCGCTTCACTTTTCATTTTGCTGTTGTTACTTCTCAATCCCTTTTTCGTGCGGCAAAACTCAGACTCTGACAATCCACGAATAGCTGTATTTATTGATAACAGTCAAAGTCTTTCAGTAGAGCGCGGAGAGTACTCAGGTCTGGAATCCTATTCAAACATTATTGCACAGTTCAGGAGTTCGGAAAGCAGTGAATTCGAATACGATTATTTTTTGTTTGATGATGAGGTTTCTTCTTTTGATGAGGTTACAGTTGATGGATTTCGTACCAACTTAAATTCACTTATTGAATTTATTCGTGAGCGCGAAACGAATTATCGGGCCTCCGTTATATTCTCAGACGGAATTCTTACAAATGGACGAAACCCGGTTTTTGCAGCTCAAAATTTATCGATACCTCTCATTACTGTGCCTGTTGGAGATACCACGGCCGTTCGTGATATTGCCATTTCAAATGTTGATTTCATTCAGACGGTCTATACACAAACCCGTCAGACTTTTACGGCCGAAATTCAGCAACAAGGTTTTGAAGGAGAAGAAACAACTGTACAATTATTTAAAGACGGCGAATTAACTGAGACGCATTCCCTTACATTCAGCGCAGAAACAAGCAGCCAAATAGTCGAATTTCAACAAGAGTTTACAGAAGCCGGTTTTTTTGATTTTGAGATTCGGATTCCACCAAAAGACGGTGAATTCACCGAACAAAATAATCAGTCGCAATTTACCATCGAGGTGTTGGAGGATAAAACAAATATTCTATCCCTTGCCTTCGAAATTCATCCTGATATCGGTTCAATCCGAAGACTGATTGCTACGGATCAGCAGAATGAATTGTTCAGTTCAACTTATCTGGGAAATAATCGGTTTGTGGGAAGTAATCCACAGCAATTGAATGAAGATATGGATTTAATTGTGCTGCATGGACTTCCGGCAATAAATTCATCTTTGTTTGAATGGTTGAACAATCAACAAGTACCGATTCTCTATATAGCAGCTCCCAATACATTCAGAATTTTGATGAGCAATCAAATAACTCAACTGACTGCAAGTTATTTGTCATCTATTGGGAACCAGCAAATTGATGTACAGCTAGAACCCTTTCAATCCTCGGTATCACATCCTGTGCTGGAACTACAATCAGCCGGAATTCAGCGATTTCCAACATTGCAAACATATCGCGGCCAATATCAATCCTCTTCTTTATCCCAAACTTTGTTAACCGCAAATTACAGAAGTATTCAATCGGGGCTTCCTGTTTTAATAGTGGAAGACGCCTCAACAAGCAGGCGAGCATCCGTAACCGCATATGGCTGGTACAGATTTGAACAAAGCCAGAATCCGGAAACACGGCAATTTTTCGAACAATTATTTACCAATCTGATATCCTGGACTTCAACGTCTCCCGATCGCGAAAACCTGATCATTGAACCTGCAAAAAGTATTTTTTCCGAGAATGAACCTGTTGAAATAAGAGGCACTTTGTTTAACGAACGAGGTGAACCCGAGCCGGATGCCATCATTGAACTTGATGTAAATTATGAAGACCGTGATGAAGAGAGCAGTGTATACAGAATGACTCATCGACAAAATGAATCGTATTCAGCTGATATCGGTAATTATCCCCAGGGAATCTATCGTGTGGAAGCCACTGCTACTAAAAACAATCGAACGATCGGAACGGCCGAAACACGGGTCAGGGTCAGTCAATCTTCTGCAGAGTTTCTAAATACAAAACGAAATGACGAATTACTTCGCAGGTTATCGGAATTTACGGAAGGTATTTTTCTTCAAGACTATGACATGAACCGGCTGAATGATTTTCTGCAGGACAGTGAAAGTGTACAGATATCGGAAGAAATCAGTGAAGAGTTGGTTTTCATTCATCATTCAGCAATTTGGTTCTTTGTAGTTTTGTTTCTTCTCTCTGTTGAATGGATTCTCCGAAGATCTGTATCCCTGCCATAAAAAAAGCCGCCCCGAATGTGTATCAGGACGGCTTTAGATCTGTTTAAAACTTTATTGTCTACGCTTTGGATTCACCACTTTTCCTGGTGAGAAGAAGTACGATCAAGCCGATGATCACAGCTATACTTACAATCAACAAAATAAATGTAAGATTGGAAGTAGGCATAGCTTCGTCTCTCCAATCATCAAGCTTCATATCAATCGCTGAAATTTGAGATTGAGAAAGAATATCACCTTCAATAAACATTTCTCCCCATTCGGCTTTCACCGTGTTTGACCAGAAGTTGTTGAACTCGCGATACACATCGTAGTCTTCTTCGCTGTTACGTTCAACGCTGGTCTCGATGGAGCCATCCAGGTAGCTGTTTAAAGCATTAAAGAACTCTTCAGAAGAATTGAATTCAGCTAACTCAACTCCATTTTCGCTGAAAGAAGTTCGAATGGATCCCCAGAGATTATTGGTGATGGATGATTGCCAGGCTGTAAGAAGTTGATCAACTTCTTCTTGTGTTTGAGCAGGATTTTCAGGAGCAAACGTATTTACCAACTGCTCGCCGATACTATCCCAAACTTCCACAAAATATCCATGCTGAGCTTTCATCGAAACGTAATCGGGTGCCATCAAAGCGGAGGATTGATCCATCATATTGATGTATTCGTTGATTACATTTTTGATAACATCAATCGGATTTTCTTCAAGTCGGCCGGCAGCTTCAGAAATTTCCTGCTGCTGGGCACTATCCATTGATTGATATTTTGAAAGCAATTCGCCAAGGAAATTGGAAACGAAGAGGTTTCGCTCTTCAATATTCTCACGATACTGGCGAATTAAAGAAGCCTGGCGAGCTTCATTTTCAGTAGATGCATCAATTTGCTGTTGAAGCGTTGTCCGTTCATCACTTAATTGATCCAGACGAGACTTCACTCCTTCCATTTCGGTTTCAAGATCTTCAATCTGATCATTCAGATCCTCAATGGTCGAGATGCTTTCTACGGCAGATGCATGAGTTTGGCGTAATGTGGAAATTGCGCCATCAAATGAATCAGGATTGCTGGAAGCATCAATTAAATCGGCATGTTGCTCGTATTCATCTTCCAGATCATTGATCGCCTCTTCAATCTCCTCTAACGCTTCCGTTGTAGTAGCCTGGTCGATTCGTTCAAGAAGTTCATTGTATTCTGTTCTGAAATCCTGCTGAATCTGATAGTCAGACTGCTGGGCAACGGCAGCCATTCCTGTAAAAAGTGTCAGTACAACAAAAAGTGTAAACTGTTTGATTAAAGTATTCATTCTGAGTCCTCTTCTTCTTGTATTCCTTCATGGTTTAATCTGTACGTTTCACCATTTGCAAGATCTACCAATTCAATAAAGTCCTCACGTTGGTTAAACGCTGGTTCACTTAAACCTGTCTCAAATTCAATCGTATTTTTGAGCTTCAATTCACTCTCAGCCGGCGAAAAAACATAGACATTGCTAAAGCCATTTGCGGTCACAAAATAGTAACCTGCAGTATTCCGGATGAGCCGAATTTCATCTACAGATGTTGTGCCTTCTTCTTCTAAAATAGGTGCGATTGAGAAATCAATAGCGTAGCGATCATCGTGAACCATGTTATCGCTGTCCGGTTCGAGAACACTCTCAATCGGATGTGCGTAATCAACATTTTGAATCACGAGTGATGGTCCGCAAGAAATAATCCCAAGCATTAAAACCACACCCATAAAAAGTGTAAGTAGTTGTTTTTGTACCATAGTAATAAATGAATTAAGGGTTCAGTGGTTAGATGATGAATTAAAATTTTTGTTCCATCAAACTGAAAGTAATGCGAAACAAGGCGCTACAGCTTCCAGCTTAGAACTTCCCTGAAGTGCTTTAATTTCCATAACAAACGAATATCCAACGATCTGGCCTCCTAACTTCTGGATTAATTCGGTGGCAGCTTTTGCGGTTCCACCCGTGGCAATCAAATCGTCATGAATGACTACTTTGGCACCGGGTTTGATCGCATCCTGGTGAATTTCAAGTGAATCCGTTCCGTACTCCAATTCATATTCCACTTTTTCAGTTTCTGCCGGAAGTTTGTTTGGTTTTCGAATGGGGATAAAACCGGCATGAAGATCTTGGGCAAGATTCGTTCCGAATAAAAATCCTCTCGACTCCAAACCGGCAACGTGATCTACTTCCATTCCCCGAAAAGGATTTGCCAACAGCATTGAAGTTAATTCCAGAAGGTGTTTATCATTTAATAAGGGAGTAATATCTTTAAAAACAATTCCCGGTTTGGGAAAGTCTTTTATGGATCGGATATTCTCGAGTAGTAATCCTTTTATTGACTTCTCAACATTAGAAATTGGTGGCATTTTATTTGTGACCCGGATTAGTGAACGTAGCTATAGCAGAAACTTAACATTTTTCTTGTCGAATGTTTAACGGAAAAAATATTCATCAAAATTATATGATGCAGGCTTTTCGGCTTGCAGAAACCGCTTATGAAAAAGGAGAAATCCCCGTTGGTGCGGTGGTCGTCCACGAAAACAGCATTATTGGAAAGGGATATAACCAAGTGGAAATGCTTCAGGATTCTACGGCCCATGCTGAAATGATTGCGACTTCCGCCGCTTGCTCCACTCTTCAAAATAAATACCTGCACGATTGTACGCTTTACGTAACTCTTGAACCTTGTCCCATGTGTGCCGGGGCACTGGTGTGGACCAAAATCAAACGAATTGTCTTTGGGGCTATGGATGAAAAAGCTGGTGCCTGCGGAACGGTTTTTAATATCTCATCCAATAATAAACTCAATCACAATATTGAAGTGATCCAGGGCGTGATGGAAGCGGATTGTCAGTATTTACTTCAGGAGTTTTTTAAATCGAAGAGATAAAACACTTCTATTTTCCCAGATACTTTTCCCGGAAACGATGATATTTCACAACAATTTTGCGTCGTCCGTTTGGCGTTGAAACCATTATAATTCCCTTTATTGCCAGATAAATAGTCCCCAAAATAATGGGTATCAGCCATAAAGCGTATTCTTGATACGTAGCCATGTATGAAATCATTGGCTGGCCGATGAGTGCAGAAATACCAACCAATAGCGGAGCCCAGATCATCATTGAAATCACAAAATAAAGCAGGAAGAAAGAAAACTTTACTCGAATCATCCCTGAAACCAGGTAAACCGGCAAGCGGGTGCCTGGCAAAAAACGTGTGGCAAAAATAATCTCAACTCCTCTCATTCGGTACATCTGTTCAGCCCTTACAATGTCTTCTTCTTTGATAAACCACCGGAATGGAATCCATTGCAGGATTGGGTTTCCAATCCACTTGCCCAGGAAATAGAGGATGACATCGGCACCTAAAACGCCAATACAAGCGCCCAAAACCGCAAACCAGAAATCAATGATGCCGCTGGCAACCAGTAATCCACCTGCAATACAAGCGAGATCTTCGCTGATTAAGGATATCAGCGCAAGCAGAAAAAGAATAATTATTAGCGTCCAGCCGCCAATTGTGGCAAATTTATCCGCATCAAATGGTTCCTGGGAAGCTTCCAGGCGGCTGATTATCGCTTCATCTCTTCCAATAGCCATTCCATCGTGTACAATATTCACAAAATCAATAATCTGCTGATTCCAAACTCCGGGTGTTTTTCGGGTTGTAAGATGATCTCCATCAGCCAAAAACAGCGAACTATGCGGCACAAGCCGGTGGATTTCTTCAGCAATTGACAGAGATACATATCGATCTTTGATAGGCTGTAAAATATGCACTGGTATTTCAATTCTTTGGAGCTGATCCCGAACCGGCCGCTGATCTAAAGCAATGAGCGTATTAGCAAAATTGAAATCTACGGGCTGTTCGTAATACCAGCCCATATGAGGAACCAAATATTTAAAAACCGTCACAACAGGATATAGCGTTGAATAAAGTGATCTGTTAATGATATGATTCCCCAAAAATTGCAGTTCCTGCGGACCATACGATGATAACAGAACCAAACTTTGATATTGGGTTTGAGTGGAATCAGATACCAGGTCTATCGCGATAAGTCCGCCATACCCATGCCCCAGTAAATGAACATTTTCAAGATTGAGGGAATCAACCAAGCTATCAATAAAGCGTGCACGGCTTTGCACAGAATGGCTTACAGATACATTATTTGTTGTAACCTGAGGATATTCAGGAATGATCACATTCAAAGAATCATCAAGCATTCGAGCCAGCGGTAACAAAAATTCCTGCCCGCCAAAAAGATCAGGAAGAAGAATGATGGACTGATCTGATTCTGAATTTGCGAGATAAAGAAACTGATGATCAATTCTCTTGCCATTATCCACAATAACCTGAGCTTCCTGGTACCGATTGGGTTTGTCAGATGTAGGAAAATAGATTTGAATGATCCATGACAGAAGAAGTGCTCCGGCATAGATTATGCAAAAAATCTTTATGGTTTTTAAGAGATTATGAGTCAATTTTCTTTTTTCAATGGATTCAAGATAATATCCATAATCAATTGGGTGTCATTGGATTAAATACAGATTTGACTTCTTTATGAAGTTCCGCTGCCAATACTTTTCTATCCTCTTTCCTGATGCTTTTTTCTCCGAAGGTGACCTCGGCGGTAATAGACCGGTTAGACGCCAAACCGATTAAATGCTGAAACATGCTGATATCCTGCCACCAAGCTACAGAGTCGCGAGCCGGTACATCTTTCTCGCTTGTTTGATATCGAATGGCGGCGTAATGAACCTGTAATCCTTCGATAGCCGGATGTTGCAACAGCGAAGGCCTGAAAGGCATTATATCATCACCGGCGGAGGTTTTGCCTTCAGGGAAAAGTACTACTCCCTGTCTGTCATTTATTTTGTTTGAAATGACTGTGTTTACTCTTTGGACATCACGTTTTCTATTTCTGTCAATAAAAATGATTCCAAGCGACCGTGCCATCAATCCCACAATCGGCCAATTCTTAATCTCTGCTTTAGATACAAATGTTGTTTTCAAACAATAGTAATAAACCGGAATATCGATATAGCTTAAATGATTACTGACAAGAAAAAATGGCGGCTCAGGTGGTGTGCCTTTCATTTCAACCTTTACGCCGAGAGAAGTTAATGCAAGTTTGCCCCATAATTTCAGGCATTTATTTCTCCAGGGTTCGTATCGCCCTTTAAAAATCCTGATGAATAACAAACCAATGGCATAAATCGTATAGACCAAACCCGTGGATAGAATGCACAAAAAAGATTTGATGACTGCTGTAATTTTCCTCATTCCAAACGCATTTCCTGTATGATAGAAAAAGTAAAGAAACCAAATTTGTAACTTTTTGTCATGCAGAATGTAAGCTATTAAAATTATCGAATTGTTTATTCGTTTAAATAGTTATGATAAAATTTTCGCCACAATTCACTTATCTTGTCCTTTCACGTACGGAAAAGGACATATCTGACTGCACATTTTAGAAATGCTTTTTACAAAGAAATATCTCAATTCACCCGAAAAAGACTGGGTTGTTTTTATACACGGTGCGGGTGGCTCTTCAGCCATTTGGTTCAAGCAGGTGAAGGCTTACAGCGAAGAATTCAATGTTCTTCTGGTGGATTTACGCGGGCATGGAAAATCCAAAGAGATGAGTTCTCTTGAGGCATATTATAAAGAGAAATATACGTTTAAAACCGTCAGTAAAGATGTTGTAGATACGCTCAATAAAAATGGTATTAATCGGGCTCATTTTGTGGGGGTTTCACTTGGAACAATCATCATCAGAACAATTGCAGAAATGGAACCCGACCGTGTAATTTCTGCGGTGATGTGCGGAGCTATAACGCGTCTTAACATTCGATCGAGAATTTTGGTTTGGCTGGGACATACCTTCAAAAAAATAGTTCCATTTATGTGGCTTTACAGGCTTTTCGCATGGATCATTATGCCGAAAAAAAATCACGAAGAGTCACGCCTTCTTTTTGTGAGGGAAGCTAAAAGCCTGGCTCGTAAGGAGTTCTTAAAATGGTTTCGGTTGACGTATGATGTGAATCCGCTTTTGAGGCATTTTAAAGAAAAAGAGATGGAAGCGCCCACACTTTACGTCATGGGAGAGGAAGATCATATGTTCCTCCCTCCTGTCAAAAAGATGATCCAGGAGTTTGATCACTCTTATCTAACCATTATTGAAGGAAGCGGACACGTGGTAAACGTTGAAAGGCCGGATGAGTTTAACGATGTATCCCTCGAGTTTCTTGTCAATCACAAACGGTATCTTCAACAGTCTGCCTGAGTTGGGATTGATAACATAATCTTCTCAAAATTGCAGTTCTCTATGATTTGCCATTGCGAGTGCAACAAAGCCCCCGAAGGGATGCCTTTGGCACAATCTCTTTGTAATCATCGCTTGAAAATCGCCACACTTCATTCATTTCTTTCGCAATGATATTATCTCATTTTCAGCTTTCGAAATTTGTTCAAATTATCAATGGATGTTGCTTTCTCATCATGAATATTTTCAAGATATTGAACCACTTATTTAAATTAACAGATGTAAAATGATTGTACCGATTGCAAGTGATCACGCCGGTTTCGAAGCAAAAGAGATTACCAAAAAGATTCTCAAGAAAATGGGACACATGCCAATAGATTTTGGTACCCATTCCAAAGACTCGGTTGATTACCCTGATTTTGCAATCCAGGTGGCTGAAAAGATTAATTCCGGTGAGCACGACTCCGGCATATTATTGTGTGGCAGTGGACAGGGAATGTGCATGACCGCTAATAAATTCAATAAGGTTCGTGCGGCTTTGGTTTATTCACCTGAAGTTGCTAAACTCTCGCGGCAACATAACAATGCCAATATCATTTGCATACCCGGCAGGGAGTTGAATGAAGAAGAAATTGAAAAGATACTTACCGCTTGGTTCACTTCAGATTTTGAAGGCGGCCGGCACGAACGCAGAATCAATAAAATTCAATCAGTAATTGAGCAAAAATAGTCTATGGATGTATTGAAAAACCAGGATCCTGAACTCTACGCATATATTCAGCAGGAAACTGAAAGAGAAAACAACAACTTTGAACTCATTGCATCCGAAAATTTTGTGTCCCGCGCTGTAATCTCGGCAATGGGTACCGTGCTTACCAATAAATATGCAGAAGGCTATCCGGGAAAACGATATTACGGTGGCTGCGAACATGTAGACAAAATTGAAGATCTGGCCCGTGAACGTGCAAAAAAATTGTTTGATGCCGATTGGGTGAATGTACAGCCGCACTCGGGAGCATCAGCCAATGCTGCTGTTTACCTGGCTTTTATGAATCCCGGCGATACACTTTTAGGATTGGATCTTTCGCATGGAGGCCACCTTACACATGGTTCACCGGTAAATTTTTCCGGCATCCAATATCATCCGGAATTCTATGGAGTTGAAAAAGATACAGGCAGAATTGACCTGGACAAAGTTCGGGATAAGGCAAAAGCAGTGAAACCGAAAATGATATCTATTGGAGCCAGTGCTTATCCACGGGATTTTGATTACCAGGCTTTCCGCGACATTGCCGATGAAGTAGGAGCCTTTTTATGGATGGATATGGCTCACACCGCAGGCCTTATAGCAACCGATCTTTTGAATGATCCTCTGCCCTACTGTGATGTAGTTTCAACTACCACACACAAAACACTTCGAGGCCCAAGAGGCGGAATGATCCTGGTTGGAAACGACGGAGAAAATAAACTGGGAGTTACCGCCAGAAAATCAGGACGTGTGAAAAACACCAGCGAAGTTTTAGACTCCGCTGTATTCCCTGGATCGCAAGGCGGACCTTTAATGCATGTGATCGCAGCAAAAGCTGTAGCCTTTGGTGAAGCATTACAACCCGAGTTCAAAGAATATCAGCAGCAAATTCAAAAAAATGCCAAACACATGGCCGATGAGTTTAAGAATCTCGGTTATAATTTAGTGAGTGATGGTACGGATAATCACTTGATTCTGGTTGATTTGAGGAATAAGAATCTAACAGGAAAAATTGCAGAAGAGTCGTTGGACAAAGCAGGAATCACCGTTAATAAAAACATGGTTCCTTTTGATACGGAAAGTCCGTTTGTAACATCGGGAATCCGTTTGGGATCGCCTGCGCTCACAACCCGTGGTTTTAAAGAACAACAATTCTCTGATGTGGTGAAATTGATTGACACCGTTCTTCAAAATCCCAATAATGAATCCACGCTCGAAACCGTTAAACAAGAGGTTCAGGCAATCTGCAAAGAATTTCCACTCTATGATTTCGTTGAGGCATAAGGAGCACAATTTTTATAAATGAACAGACGGTATATTGCTACGATTTTGATATCTTTCGGATTAGTTTTTTTACTGCGTATGTACAATCGAAAATCGTACAGCAAATCCATCAGTTTATTTTTTACGAGCAGGTTTGAGGATAAATGAGCGAATCTACAGACAGTTCCAATAGAAGTATAATGGGCGCTATTCTTCCCAAGGCGCAGCCTCCAAAAAAAGATCCAACCGCATCAATGTCTTTCCTGGATCATCTTGAAGAGCTTCGATGGAGAATTTTAAAAGGTCTTGCCGGGGTTGTGGGTGGTGTTGTTATCGCTTTTATTTTTTCTGATTTTTTTATCAATGAGTTCATCCTCGGTCCGGCAAAAACGGACTTTTTCATGTACCGGATTATGCCCATTGAACCAGTAGCACTCGAACTGATTTCGAGACGCCTTCCGGGACAGTTTTTCACCTACTGGGGAACACTAATCATTATTGGCATCATTATCGGCGCTCCTCTCTTTATTTACCAGTTGTGGGCGTTTATAGAACCAGCACTTGAATCCGGTGAAAAGCTCAAGACCTTTTTCAATTCCATGTTCATCACCTTTTTCTTTTTGCTTGGTGTTGC